>NZ_JASJVF010000005.1:0-40713 GCF_035019805.1 Cryobacterium sp. 10I1 | reverse complement strand
AGTTGAGCCTTCACACTGTCGATCCGCGCGAGCACCGCCGTGAGGGTCTCCTCGATGCTCCGCTCCGCCCCGGCCAGGAGCGCGGCGAGTTCCCAGCGGCGGTCGAGGTAGGCGCGCTGCGCCTCGGAGCGCCACTCTGCCGGGGCGCCGGCGGGGAGAAGCCGGCGCGCCGCGAGGGCGATGTCGTCGGCCAGGGTGCGCAGCAGCATCCGCTGGTGCCGCAGTTCGGTCAACCGGTCGGTTTCCGGCGGATACTGCCACCACTGCATCGGCCTGCCCTTCCGCGAGGCCGACCCGGCGGGCCCCGACAGACCGATCCTGTGCGCCACTACCCTCCGGAGCGCCCGCCGACGGGAACCTGGGGAAAGCGAAGTCCCCCGAGCAGGTGTGGAGGAGGCGAAAGTGACGGACAATGGAGCCATGACCTTCTCGGCGATCCGCCCCGACGAGGCGACGCCCTTTCGGATCATCTTCGTCTGCACCGGCAACATCTGCCGCTCGCCGATGGCGGAGATCACCCTGCGCGACCTGGTCACCCGGTCCGGGCTCGGCCGGCTGATCTTCACGAGCTCTGCGGGCACCGGCGACTGGCACGTCGGCGAGCAGGCGGATGTCCGCACGGTCGCCGCCCTCAAACGGCAGGGGTACGACGGCAGCCACCATCGCGCCCGCCAGTTCGACCCGGTCTGGTTCAGCGATTACGACCTCGTCGTCGTGCTCGACCGCACCCAGGAGCGCATCCTGCGCAACTGGGCGGTGAGCGACCGGGACAGGAGCAAGGTGCGCCTGCTGCTCAGCTTCGACCAGGAACAGGCGTCCCTGCACGACGTGCCGGACCCGTACTATTCCGACGATGCGTTGTTTGACTCGGTATTGGGCATGATTGAGAAGGCAAACCTCGCGCTCTTCGCGCAACTAGAGCCCGCAATTCGACAGGGAGTCCGATGAGTCCACTACCCCCCCAGGTCCTCAGCCCGCTAGACGGCCGCTACCGGGCCGCCGTCACCGAACTCGGGGAGTACCTGTCGGAGGCCGGACTCAACCGCGCGCGGGTGCACGTCGAGGTCGAGTGGCTGATCACCCTCACCGATCGCAGCCTGTTCGGTTCCACTCCGCTCGACGCCGGACACAAGGCCTCGCTGCGCGCCCTCGTCACCGGCTTCGGCCAGGCCGAGATCGACGAACTCGCCGTTCTCGAGGCCACCACCCGCCACGACGTCAAGGCGGTCGAGTATCTCGTGCGCCGCCGCCTGACCACGCTCGGCCTCGACCGGATCAGCGAGCTCACCCACTTCGCCGCGACGAGCGAGGACATCAACAACCTCGCGTACGCCCTCACCGTGAGCTCCGCCGTGCGCGAGGTCTGGCTGCCCAAGCTCCGCGCGACCATCGGACTGCTCCGGCTGCGCGCCCTCGAATACCGGGCGGATGCGATGCTCGCCCGCACCCACGGCCAGCCGGCAACGCCGACGACCGTCGGCAAGGAGATCGCGGTCTTCGTGTACCGGCTCGAGCGCCTGGCCGCGCAGGTCGAGGCCAACGACTATCTCGGCAAGTTCAGCGGTGCGACCGGAACATTCGCGGCGCACGTCGCCGCGGATCCCACGATCGACTGGCCGGCCGTGTCCCGCGCCTTCGTCGAGGGCCTCGGGCTGACCTGGAACCCGCTCACGACCCAGATCGAATCGCACGACTGGCAGGCCGAGCTGTACTCGAAGGTGTCCCACGTCAACCGGGTGCTGCACAACCTCGCAACGGACGTGTGGACCTACATCTCCCTCGGCTACTTCCGGCAGATCCCTCAGGCCGGCGCGACCGGCTCATCGACGATGCCGCACAAGATCAACCCGATCCGCTTCGAGAACGCCGAGGCGAACCTCGAACTGTCCTCGGCGATCCTCGACTCGCTCGCCGCGACCCTGGTCACCTCGCGCATGCAGCGGGACCTGACCGATTCGACGACCCAGCGCAACATCGGCGTCGGCTTCGGCCACTCCCTGCTCGCCCTCGACAACATCGTGCGCGGGCTCGGCGAGATCGACATCGACAGGGCCCTGCTCGCTCACGATCTCGACGTCAACTGGGAGATCCTCGGCGAGGCCATCCAGACCGTGATCCGGGCGGAGGTCTCGGCCGGCCGGTCGACGATCGCAGACCCGTACGCGCTGCTCAAGGAGCTCACCCGTGGCAAGCGGATCAACCAGGCCGACCTCGTCGCCTTCGTCTCCGGGCTCGAGATCGGGGAGGACGCCCGGGCCCGCCTGCTCGCGTTGACTCCCGCGGCATACGTCGGCCTCGCCGACAGTCTCGTCGACTACCTCGGCTGACCGGCTTAGGGCTGCTGGCCCTTGTCCTGCTCGTCGATGTCGGTCTTTTCGGCGTCGTTGGGCTTGATGTTGAGCACGAGCATCGCGATCACGACGAGCACGACGATGAACGCGATGCCGAACCCGACCAGGGCGAGCAGCGGCTCCCTCGTGCTCATCAGCACGACGAGCCCGAGGAAGAGGGCCATCACGCCGGCGAGGCCGACCAGTTCGAGCGGCTTCAGTACTTCGGAGCGGCTGGGCTTGCGCGGCGTGTTCTGGGTCACTGAGTGTCCGAATCGTTGGGTGCTGCGGGGTGAATCGAGTCGAGGGGGACCTGGGCGGCGCCGGCCGCCACGGCCCACTTGAGTGAGAACGCTGCGATGCCGAGGTAGACCGCGAGCATCACGAGATAGGCGCCGAGCAGGCCGACGGAAACGACGACGTTCGGCGGCAGCACCAGCACAACGATCGCGAACAGCACGGTCGCCGCGCCCATCACGAGCCAGTCACGGTCTGCAGGGTCCCTGCGCCGGGCACGGATGCCGCTCGACAGTTCCAGGAAGCCGGTCACGATGCCCCAGACCGTGACGAGGTAGAGGAAGAAGCCGAGCCCCCCGCCGTGGAAGCCGAGCGCGAGCGCCCCGGCTACGACACCGGCGACGCCCTGCACGAGGAAGGCGCTGCGTTCACGGGAGTCTGCGAGAGTGCGGCGGCTCAGCACGGCGACGGCGACGCCACTCACGAAGGCGAAGGCGCCGAACACCACGAGCCCGAAGTCCGGGGAGTGGTTCGCGGTGAAGGTGATCAGGATGGCCGGGACGACGGCGATCGCAGCGCGCACGAGGGGCACTGTCCAATACCCCGCGGTGCGGTGGTCCGTGCGGGCGTTGTCGGGTGCGTCGGCCATGCGAAGACCCCTTTCCTGCCTGCGGCTTCCTGCCGGTAGCGGATGCTCGTTGTCGGGTAGCGAGACTGGCCAAGTCTACGCGGGCCGGCTCGGAGCATCCGCTCGGTGACAGAGCCTAGAGCGCGTTGACCGCGCCGAGGATCTTGGTGAGGGAATCCTTGGCGTCGCCGAACAAAAGCGTCGTCTTCGGGTCGTAGAGCAACTCGTTCTCGATGCCCGCGAAGCCGGGGCGCATCGAGCGCTTGAGGAAGACGACCTGGCGGGCGTCGCCGACGTCGAGAATCGGCATCCCGTAGATCGGCGAGCCGGGCGAAGTCTTGGCCGCGGGGTTGACCACGTCGTTCGCGCCGACGACGAGGGCGACGTCGGTGTTCTTGAACTCGGGGTTGACCTCGGCCATTTCCTTGAGCGACTCGTACGGAACGTTCGCCTCGGCGAGGAGCACGTTCATGTGCCCCGGCATCCGCCCGGCGACCGGGTGGATCGCGAAGACGACCTCGACGCCCCTGGCCTGCAGGGTCGTTGCGAGTTCGGCGATCGTGTGCTGGCCCTGGGCGACGGCAAGGCCGTAGCCGGGAACGATGACGACCCGCTGGGCGTAGTTGAGCAGCACGGCGACGTCTTCGGGGCTGGAGGACCGGACAGGACGGTCGCTCTGCGTGGTCGAGCCCGCGGTCGAGCCGCCCTTGAAGGCGCCGAACATGATGCCGCTGACTCCGCGGCCCATTGCTGCGGCCATCGCGCGGGTGAGGATCGTGCCGCTTGCACCGACGAGGGTGCCGGCGACGACGAGCAGGAGGTTGCCGATCACGATGCCGGAGGCCGCGACGGCGAGCCCGGTGAATGCGTTCAGCAGGGAGATGACGATGGGCACGTCCGCGCCGCCGACCGGCAGCACGAGCAGGGCGCCGACGACGAGGCCGAGAACGAGCAGCACGACCGCCCAGCCGGCGGCACCGGTCCCGACGACGAAGCCGCCGGTGACGAGCGCCAGGAGGACGATGCCGCCCATGACCCAGGCCAGCCCGGGGAACACGAGCGGGCGGGAGCTGATCAGGCCCTGGAGCTTGCCGACAGTGACGGCGGAGCCGGCGAAGGACACCGCGCCGACGAGCATCGTGAAGACGACGGCGACCCTGGTCCAGCCATTGGCGCTTTCACCGAGCTCGAGCATGGCCACCAGGGCGGCTGCGCCGCCGCCGACGCCGTTGAAGAGGGCGACGAGCTGGGGCATCTGCGTCATCTGCACGCGGCGGGAGATCGGGGCGGCGATGGCCGAACCGACGGCGATGGCCACGATGATGGCGGGGATGTTGTCCATCCGGACCGAGAAGAACACGGTGATGACGGCGAGGAGCGCTCCGGCGGCGCCGATCAGGTTGCCGCGCCGTGCGGTCTTGGGCGAGGACAGCCCGCGGAGGGCGAGGATGAAGCAGACGGCGGAGACCAGGTAGAGGAGCCCGGTCCATTCGGGGCTGAGCAGGCTCATTTGGCGGTGTCCTTCGCGTCGGTGCCGGCCGGTTTGCGGGGGGCGAACATTTTGAGCATCCGGTCGGTGACGACGAAGCCGCCGACGAGGTTCGCTGTCGCGAGGAGCACGGCGAGCAGGGCCACGACCAGCAGCCAGATAGTGGTCGTCTGGCCGGCGACGGTGATCGCGCCGATCAGGATGATGCCGTGAATGGCGTTCGCGCCGCTCATCAGCGGGGTGTGCAGGGTGCTCGAGACCTTCGAGACCACTTCAAAGCCGACGAACACCGCCAGCACCACCACGGTCAACAGGGTGATCGGATCCATCAGTCTTCTCCTTGCAGCGCGGCCTGGGCCGCGAGGGCGGCCTTGGTCGGTTCGTGCGTCACTTCGCCCGAGTGGGTGAGGCATGCGCCGGCGATGACCTCGTCGGTGAAATCGGGGGCGACCGTGCCCTCGCTCGTCATGAGAGCGAGCAGGTTCGCGACGTTCTTGGCGTACAGGCGTGAGGCGTCAGCGGGCATCGTGGATGCCGCGTCCTTCATCCCGACGAGGCTGACGGTTCCGTCCCCGCTCGCGACCGGAACGAGGGTGTCGACGCCGGCGACGACGCCTTCGACGTTTCCGCCGGTTTCGGCGGCGAGGTCGACGATGACGGAGCCGGGCCGCATGCCGGTGACCATGTCGTGCGTCACGAGCAGGGGTGCAGGGCGGCCGGGGATCGCGGCCGTGGTGATGAGGACATCCGCCGCGGCGACGTGGGGGGCGAGGAGCTCGCGCTGGCGGACGGCGCGGTCTTCGCTGAGCTCGCGGGCGTACCCGCCCGCGCCCTCGACGGCATCCAGGTCGAGCGTCACGAAGGTTCCGCCCATCGAGGTGACCTCGTTGGCGGATGCGGGGCGCACGTCGTACGCGGAGACGCGCGCGCCGAGGCGCTTGGCCGTCGCGATCGCCTGCAAGCCCGCGACGCCGGCGCCGAGGACGAGGACGCGCGCGGGCGGGATGGTGCCCGCGGCAGTCATGTACATCGGGAAGAACCGCGGGAAGCGGATGGCCGCCTCGAGGACGACCCGGTAGCCGGCGACGAGGGCCTGCGAGGTCAGGGCGTCCATCGACTGGGCGCGGCTGATGCGCGGCACGAGTTCGAGGGCGAAGGCGGTGACGCCGGCCGCGGCCAGGGCCGTGACGGTCGGGAGTTCGTTTGCGGGGGCCGCGAGTCCGACCGTGACGAGGCCGGAGTGGAGCCTGGCGGCGATCGAGGGGGTGAGCGGTCGCACGTGGCAGTAGACGTCGAGGTCATCGAGCGCGAGCTCGGGGACGACGGTGGCACCGGCATCCGTGTATGAGCGATCGGAGAATCCTGCAGCGATGCCGGCGCCGGCCTCGATCAGGACATCGACACCGAGGCCCCGTAGTTGCTGCACAGTCTCCGGTGTCGCGGCGACACGCCGCTCTCCCTCGATGCGCTCTCGCCCAATGCCAACCTTCACGCGGGTATCTCCTTCGCGGCGGCCAGCCACGAGCAAATCCGGACAACCCGAAAGCTTGCGCGGTTTTACCGCCCTCCCGCTAGCGTACCGGGGAAGAGGGGGTCGTTTTAACGCGGAATCTACGAACCGGGCGCGAGATCGGCGAAGCGCGAATAGTGGCCGTGGAAGGCGACGGTGACGGTTCGCGTCGGACCGTTGCGGTGCTTGGCGACGATCAGGTCGGCTTCGCCGGCGCGGGGGTTGTCCTTTTCATATGCGCTCTCGCGGTGCAGCAGGATGACCATGTCGGCGTCCTGCTCGAGCGAACCGGACTCCCGGAGGTCGGAGATGGCCGGCATCTTGTCCGCACGCTGTTCCGGTCCACGGTTGAGCTGGGAGAGGGCGATCACGGGCACCTGCAGTTCCTTGGCCATGAGCTTGAGAGCTCGGGAGAACTCGCTGACCTCCTGCTGTCGGGACTCGACCTTCTTGCCCGATGTCATCAGCTGCAGGTAGTCGATGATGACCATTTTGAGTCCGACGCGCTGCTTGAGCCTGCGGCACTTGGCCCTGATCTCGACGAGGGTCATGTTGGGGCTGTCGTCGATGTAGAGCGGGGCGTCGTTGATGCGTCCGCGGGTGGCCGCGATGGTTGTCCAGTCGCGCGCGTCGACCGTGCCCTTGCGCATGCTCTGCAGGGGCACGGATGCCTCGGCAGAGAGCAGGCGCATCGCGATTTCGCTGCGGCCCATTTCGAGGGAGAAGAAGATGCTCGGCATGTCGTGCTTGATCGAGGCCGAGCGCGCGAAGTCGAGCGCGAGCGTCGACTTTCCGAGGGCAGGACGTGCCGCGACGATGATGAGCTGGCCGGGGTGGAAACCGTTGGTGAGCTCGTCCATGTCCGCGAAGCCGGTCGGCACGCCGGTCATCTGGCCGTCTTTGCCTTTGGCGGCTTCAATCTCGTCGATTGCCGCCGTCACGGCGTCGGTGAGCGGCACGTAGTCTTCGGTCTCTGTGCTGCCGGTGACGGCGTAGATCTCGGCCTGGGCGTTGTTGACGAGGTCGAGCACCTCGCCTTCGCCCGAGTACCCCATCTGGGCGATGCGGGTCCCGGCCTCGACGAGGCGGCGCAGCAGGGCCCGCTCGGCGACGATGGAGGAGTAGAAGCCCGCGTTGGCGGCGGTCGGGACGAGGCTCGTGAGCGTGTGCAGGTAGTCTGCGCCGCCGGCTCGGGAGAGTTCGCCGAGTTTGGTGAGTTCGTCGGTGACGGCGATGACGTCCGTCGGCTCACCCTGCGCATAGAGCGACAGGATCGCATCGAAGATCAGCTCGTGCTTCGGGATGTAGAAGTCCGCGGCGCGAACGGTCTCGACGACGTCTGCGACGGCGTCCTTGCTGAGCATCATGCCGCCGAGCGCGCTCTGTTCGGCCAGGAGATCGTGGGGGAGCGTTCGTTCGGTGTGCCGGGTCTCTGTGCCGTTGCGCAGATCGGTACCGCGTTTGTCCGCCAGACCCAGGTGTGCGATCGACAACCGTGCCTCCTCTGTCCGTGGTGATGTTCTATCAGGGACCGCCGACACCATCGGACGATTCCGGCACACCTCGAAATCCGGCCGCGTGCCCACCATACGGACCGGTTTCCGCTGGAAACAAACCACCCTGTGGATAACACTGTGCAGAATGAGGGCGAAACGCCGCGAGGCTTGTGCACAACCTGTGGACTCGGCTGTGGACAACTAATCTTCTTTGAAAATTTAATGCACTTTGATCAGGCATAAATTCTATTCACAGCTGTGGGTAAAAAGCTGGTTCAAGTACACCTTGAACGTTGGTGCCCAGAAGAAATCCTGTGTACAAATGTGGGGATTCATCAACTGAAATCACCCTCGAAAGGGGTGGCTGGAGCCTTAAACGAGCCTAGCGGCGGACTCCGGTGGGAGTCCGCCGCTAGGCCGGCAGTGTGACTGCTTACTTGGCAGCAACCACCACGAGGGTGATGGTGGCGCTCAGTTCGTCGCGAAGACGAACCGTTGCCTGGTGCTCGCCGACGGACTTGATCGGGCTGAGCTCGATCTTGCGCTTGTCGATGGCACCGAGGCCTGCAGCGGCGACGGCTTCGGCAACATCCGTGGTCTTGACGGAGCCGAAGAGGCGTCCGCCCGTTCCGGCCTTGACGACCAGACGGACCTTGGTGTTCTCGATGGTTGCCTTCAGGGCCTGGGCCTCTTCGAGCGTGGCGTGCTCACGGGCGACACGAGCAGCCTTGATCTGTTCGATCTGCTTCTCGCCTCCGCGGGTCCAGGAAACGGCCCAGCCCTGCGGGAAGAGGTAGTTACGGGCGAACCCGTTCTTGACCTCGACGATGTCGCCGGGTGCACCGAGGCCGGAGACCTCGTGCGTCAGAATGATTTTCGACATTTGGCTACCTACCTGCCTGAGCCGGCGTAGGGCAACAACGCCATTTCGCGGGCGTTCTTGACGGCACGGGCGATGAGGCGCTGTTCCTGGACGGAGACACCGGTGATACGACGGGCGCGGATCTTTCCACGCTCGGAGATGAACTTGCGCAGGGTGGGGACATCTTTGTAATCGATGACACCAACCCGGATCGACTTCGCGGGAGCGGCATTCTTGCCACCCTTAGCTCCGCGGAGCGGCTTGCGGCGGTCGCCGCTCGACTTTCCAGCCATGATTTCCTTACTTTCTTAAGAAGTGCGTTTCAGCCTGACGGCGCCGGAGCGCCGCGATCGGCTAGAAGGGTGTCTCGTCGCTGAAGTTGCCCGGGGTGTTCCACACGTCGCCACCGGTGTTCACGGCGGCGGGAGGAGTGGCTGCCCAGGGCTCGTCGTTCCCGGCCGCTGCGGAGTTACCGCCGCGCGGGGAGGAGGACGATGCAGCGCGAGTGAGCGAAGCAGTGGCGTACTTGAGCGAAGGACCGATATCGTCGATTTCGAGCTCGAAGCTTGTGCGCTTCTCGCCTTCCTTCGTTTCATAGGAACGCTGCTTGAGCCGCCCAGTAGCGACGACACGAGAACCCTTGGTCAGTGAACCGGCGACGTGCTCGGCGAATTCACGCCAAACGCTCGCGCGCAGGAACAATGCGTCGCCATCTTTCCACTCGTTGGCTGCGCGATCGAAATTGCGCGGAGTGGATGCGATGGTGAAGTTGGCAACCGCCAGCCCGCCCTGCGTGTAACGCAGTTCCGGATCGCTGGTCAGGTTGCCCACCACGGTGATTACGGTCTCGCCGGCCATGGGCTACTTGTCGCTTGCCTTGTCGGCGGTGTCGACGGCTGCTGCGGGAGCCGGTGTGGCGACCGCTGCGGGCTTGGCGACTGCTGCCGGGGTGGCGACCGCTGCCGGGGCTGCAGGAGCTGCCGGGGCTGCGGCCTTGACGGCTGCTGCGGCGGGAGCCGATGCGGGCTTGACAGACGCGGCGACCTTGGCGGTCGGGGCGGCTGCGGCTTCGGCCTTCGCGGCAATGACCTTCGGGTTGGCTGCCTTGCGGGCTGCCTTCTCGGCGGCGAGCTTGCTCGCGACGGCAACCTGGGCGATGCCTTCTTCTGCGCGGAGAACCTTGGTGCGCATGACGGCTTCCGACAGCTTCAGCTGGCGGTCGAGCTCGGCCGTGGCAGAAGCGTTCGCGGTGAAGTCGACGACGGCGTAGATGCCTTCGGACTTCTTGTTGATCTCGTAAGCGAGACGGCGGCGACCCCAAACGTCAACCTTGTCAATCGTTCCACCATCGTTGCGAACAACGTTGAGGAACTTGTCAAGGCTGGGAGCTACGGTGCGCTCATCGATCTCGGGATCGAGGATAACCATCAACTCGTACTGATGCATGACTAACCCACCTCCTTCGGACTAAACGGCTGCAGAATCTCTGCAACAGGAGGGTTGTGCATGTGCTGAAGGCGGAGGCCGGGAATCCGGCGCGCAGACAACCTGCCCAGACTACTCGATGAGGCGACCAAAAGCCACCACAGCGCCGCGGCGCCCTCCACGCCGTCTGTGTTCACGTCAGTCCGAGCATGCCGGGACGCGCGTGGACCGTGCAGCCGGAAGCAGCGCTTGTGGAGAAGTGCGCACATCCGCCCCTGTTGAGGAGTGGTTACTGGCCGTGTCCCGCCCACCACGCCTGAAGGCGGCGCGTTGCCTCCTCGACACCGAGGGGGCCGTCGTCGAGGCGCTGTTCGAGGAGGAAACGGTAGGCCTCGCCGACCTCCCTGCCCGGTTTCACGCCGAGGATCGCCATGATCTGCTCTCCGTCGAGGTCTGGCCGCACTGCGGCCATCTCCTCCTGCTCGGCGAGTTCGCGAATGCGCTGCTCGAGGTCGTCGTATGCGAAGCCCAGCCGGTCGGCCTTACGCCGGTTGCGGGTGGTCACGTCGGCCCTGGTGAGGATGTGCAGCCGTTCGAGCTGGTCGCCGGCGTCGCGCACATAGCGGCGCACGGCCGAATCCGTCCAGGCTCCCTCGGTGTACCCGAAGAAGCGCAGGTGGAGCTCGATCAGCCGGGAGACGGCCGCGATCGTGTCGTTGTCGAAGCGCAGCGCACGCAGGCGCTTCTTCGCGAGCTTGGCGCCCACCACGTCGTGGTGGTAGAAACTCACGATTCCGCCTGGCTCGAGCTTCCGGGTCGCCGGCTTCCCGATGTCGTGGAACAGGGCGGCGAGCCGCACGATCAGGTCCGGTCCGCCCGGGAAGCTCTCCCGGGACTTCTCGTAGCCGATCGCCTGGTCGAGCACGGTGAGGGTGTGCTGGTAGACGTCCTTGTGGTGGTGGTGCTCGTCGACCTCGAGGCGCAGCGCCGGAATCTCCGGCAGGACGATGTCGAGCAGGCCGGAGTCAACCAGCAGCTCGAGGCCGCCGTGCGGGTTGTCCGAGAGGAGCAGCTTGCAGAGCTCTTCGCAGACCCGTTCCGCCGAGATATTGCGGATGCTCGACGCCATCGCGTCCATCGCGATCGCGGTGTCGAGGTCGAGGGTGAAACCGAGTTGGGCGGTGAACCTGGCGGCACGCATCATCCGCAGCGGGTCGTCGCCGAAGGAGATCTCCGGCGAGATCGGCGTCCGCAGGACCCCGGCCATGAGGTCGCCGATGCCGTTCGCCGGGTCGACCAGGGTGAGCCCGGGAAGGCGCAACGCCATCGCGTTGACCGTGAAGTCCCGGCGGAGAAGGTCGTCCTCCAGGCTCAGCCCGAATACGACCTCCGGCTTCCTGGTCACCCCGTCGTAGCTGTCCGCCCGGTAGGTGGTGATCTCCACGGTCTCGCCGGCGACCTTCGCCCCGATGGTCCCGAAGGCCCGGCCGATATCCCACTGCGCCTCGGAGATCGGGGTGACGATCTCGAGGATCTGCTCCGGGGTCGCATCCGTCGTGAAATCGAGGTCGTGCAGGGTCCGGCCCAGGAACGCGTCGCGCACCGGACCGCCGACGAGGGCAAGCTCGTGGCCCGCAGCCTCGAAGGCCAGGGCCAGGCGGGATACGGAAGGAGTGGCAGCCAGGTCGCCCAGCCGCGTGAGGGCTGTCGCGACGCTCTGCATGCCCCCCATGTTAGTTCCTGGTCGCCGGCGCGGGAGCCGCAGACCGGTTACTCAGGGCGCACGCCGTAGAATCCCCTATATGGTGGCCGAGTCAAGTACTGCGCGTCGGCCCGCGCACCCGACAGCGGCGAGCGGCCGCTGGTCGCACCTCAGGGTCCCCGTCTCCGCCCTCCTGATCGGCATCCTCGCCGGACTGCTTCCCCTGGCTTCGTCCGGCTTCATTCCCGGCGCGCCCACCAGCGCGGCCGCCGCCGCGACGGCGACTCCGACGCCGACGCCGACGCCGACAGCGGATGCTGCGACGACGGACCAGGTCACGGTGACGGTCGCCCCCGTCTCGCTGGCGCCCCTGCGGTCAGGTCAGGACCTCGCGGTCACCGTAAGGATCACCAACGGCAGCGCCGAAACCATCACCCCCGGCACGATCGAGCTCTACCTCGCCGAACGGGCACTGACCAGTCGCAGCGCACTCACCGCCTGGCTGCATCCCACCAAGACGGGCAAGCCCGGCGACCTGATGCTGCGTTCGGCACTTCCGGCCGCCATCCCGCCAGCGGGAACGGCGACCGTCGCCATCTCGGTGCCCTCCGCGGACGTCGGCCTCACCTCGGGCAACGCGTGGGGCGCCCGCGGCATCTCGGCCACGATCACCGAGGACGGGTCCGTCCTCGCCCAGGGGCGGGGCACCTTCGTCTGGTATTCCAACGAGGTCGTCACCCCGGTGGCCCTCGCTGTCGTGATGCCGATCACGGTGCCGGAGCAGACCGAGGGTCTCATCCCGGCGAAATCACTCGAAACCTACACCGCGCCGGGCGGCAGGCTGAGCCGGCAGCTCGACGGCGTGATCAACCGCGACGTGACGATTGCGATCGATCCGATGATCATCGCGTCGATCCGTATCCTCGGCAACACGGCACCGGCGAGTGCCGTGGCCTGGCTCGGTCGCCTCGGTCAGGCGAAGAACGATATATTCCCGCTCGGCTATGCGGGTGCCGACCTCACCCTTCAGGCCCAGGCCGCTGCCGGCACCCTCCTGGTTCCCCTCTCATTCGACCAGTCGATCAACGCCTCGGATTTCACCTCCCCGACACCGGCACCGACACCATCAACATCAACTCCGACACCGACCCCGACTCCGACGGCAACCGGCAGCGCCCCTGCCGGCCTGACCGACACGACGACCGACACGACGACCGACACCGCGACTCCGACTCCACCCCCGACCTCAGCACCCGTGATCACTCCGGGCACAGTCCCCACGAGCGAGCAACTCCTGGCCTGGAATTACACGGCAACGGACATCGGCTGGCCGCTGACGGGCACGGTCTCGGCCGCCGACCTCGATGTCTTCACGGCGGGCGGCCTCTCGAGCCTCATCCTCGGCGGGGCAAACACCGCGCAGTCTGACCTCACCGAGACCCCCAACGCGAACGTGGTCCTGGCCGGTGGGCATGGAAACGCCCTGGTCACCGACGAACCCATCTCTGCAGCGCTCCGGACGGCGGCCACCGCGACGACGGATAGCGACTGGCAGGTGGCGATGGCCGAGCTGAGCTCCCAGATCGCGGTGGTCTCCGCCGAACGTCCCGCGACCGTGCGCACACTCCTCGCCACGTTCGACCGTGACCCCGTGCCGGGTGGAGTCCGGTTGAGCGAAACCCTCGCGGCCCTTTCGGGCCTGGGCTGGCGTGCACCGGCGACCGTGGCCGCCGCACGTGCGGCGTCGCCGGCCACGGACGTGAGCTTCCAGTCCCAGGCGGTGTCCGATGCCCGCATCCTCACGGCGCGCACTCTGCTGCACCGTGAAGGTGAGGTGACGGCGTTCTCGACGGCACTCTCCAAACCGCTCGCCATCACCGCCACCCAGCGACTGACGACGCTCGCGCTGCTGTCGACGAGCTGGGCGCAGGATACGGGTGCCTGGAGCGAGGCCGTCGACTCGAGCCTCGCGGACTCCTCTGTACTGCTCTCCTCGATCAGCGTGTCCACGAAGGGTCCGATCAACGTCGTCGGCAGTCAGGTCGACATCCCGATCACCCTCGACAACGCCCTCGGGCAGTCCGTGACGGTGAAAGTCCAGGTCGTCCCGTCCAACGGCCGACTCATCGTCGGCGGCGATGTCATCGAGGCGACGATCGAGGCGTCCTCGGCCAGGACCGTCAAGGTCCCCGTGACGGCCGCTGTCGGGAATGGTGCGGTCACGCTGCGGATCACCCTCTTCTCCCCGGACGGTTCCGTCGTCGGCCAGCCCAGTCAGATTCCGATCAACGTGCGTGCGGACTGGGAGGGCCTCGGTTCGCTCATCTTCGCCGCCCTGCTCGTGCTCTTCTTCGGATTCGGGCTCTGGAGAAACGTGCAGCGCCGCCGCCGGGAACGTACTGCGGTCGCGCAGGCGACAGATGCCCCTGTGGACGCCCCTGTCGATGCCCCCGTCGATCCCCCGGTCGTGCCGCGTGGCTAGCATCGGGCGCGCGAGCGCATTCCTCGCCTCGGGCACGATCGTCTCCCGCATCCTGGGATTCGTGAAGGTCATCGTCCTCGCCGGCGTGATCGGCCTGTACGGCACGAGCGCCGACGCGTTCGCGCTCGCCAATCAGCTCCCGAACACCGTCTACACGATCGTCGCAGGCGGAGTCCTCACCGCGGTCCTCGTCCCCCAGATCGTCAGGGCCGGACTCCACGTCGACGGCGGCACCGCGTACATCAACAAGCTGCTGACCCTGGCGCTCAGCATCCTCGCGGTCACCACGCTCGCCGCAACACTCCTGGTCCCGGTCATCACGCCCTTCATCGGCCTGCACCTGCCTCCAGCGCAGTTGGACCTCGCCATCGCCTTCGCTTATTGGTGCATGCCGCAGATCTTCTTCTACGGCCTGTACACGGTTCTGGGGGAAGTGCTCAATGCGAGAAAGTCGTTCGGACCGTTCACCTGGGTTCCGGTTCTCAACAACGTGGTTGCCCTGGCCGGAATCGTCGTCTTCGCCCTCGTGGCCGGGGCCGACCCCAACGGTGATCGCACGGCGAGCGACTTCACCCCGGGCATGGTCGCACTGCTGGGCGGCACCGCCACGCTCGGCGTCGTCGCGCAGGCCGTCGTGCTCTTCTATTTCTGGCGTCGGATCGGACTTCACTTCCGCCCCGACTTCCACTTCCGCGGGGTCGGGCTCGGCGCCGCCGGCAAGACCGCGAGCTGGACCTTCGGCATGCTCCTGCTCAGCACGGCCGCCGGGATCGTCGAAACCCAGGTCGTCACCCAGGCCACGGGCAAGGCGTCCGTCGCCGTGCTCGCAACAGCCTGGCTCATCTTCATGCTCCCGCACTCGGTCATCACCGTTTCCGTGGCCACCGCCTACTTCACCGGCATGAGCGAGCATGCCTCCCGCGGTGACGTTGCGAAGCTCAGAACGGATGCCTCGTCGGCTATACGAGGCACGTCACTCCTGATCGTGCTCGCGTCGACGGTCATCCTGGTCTGCGCCTACCCGTTCGCGGCGGTTTTCACCCAGGGGAAGTTCGAGCAGGTGCAGGGCACCGGGAACGTCATCATCGCCTACATTCTCGGCCTCGTCGCCTTCTGCGTGCTCTTCGTCCTGCAACGCACGTTCTACGCGCTCGGCGACACCCGCACCCCGTTCTTCTTCACCCTGTTCCAGGTCATCCTCGTCGTGACCGGAGTGCTCGCGTGCTCGCTGCTGCCCCCGGCCTGGATCGCCGTCGGCATCGCACTCGTCGTGACGGTCTCCGGAATCCTGCAAACGATCCTGGCCGGCCATTTGTTGCGGCGTCGTCTGGGCGGTCTCGACGGCCGTCGTATCCTGCGGAGCCTCGTCCGGTACCTGGTCGCCGCGATTCTTCCCCTCATCATCGGCCTCGGAATCCTCCTGCTCCTCGGCGGCACTCACGAGGGCGGCTTCGCCGTCTCCGGACGGCTCGAGGCCATCCTTTCGATGCTCATCATCGGCGGCGTGATGTCGCTCGCCTACTTCGGAATGCTGCTGCTCATGCGCAGCGATGAACTCAGGGTCTTCCTGGTGCCGCTGATCAACCGGTTCCGCCCGCGCGGCACGAACTAGTCCGGCACGCCACCAGCAAGGTGGTCCCCGGGCCGGGCACACTGGCAACCGGCCGTGAACGCAGGCCCCCGGCTGGGAGGCGCGGAATAGCATCCGATTAGGATGTGTTGTACCCGGCAGCGAGGCAGCCACACCTGCCCTGCCCCCACTGCGAAGGAGTCTACGCGTGCGTCAGATCATCATCATCGGCTCCGGCCCTGCCGGATTCACGGCCGCCATTTACGCCGCGCGCGCCAACCTCAAACCGCTCCTCATCGCGAGCTCGGTCGAGGCAGGCGGCGAGCTGATGAACACGACCGAGGTCGAGAACTTCCCCGGCTTCCCCGAGGGTGTCCAGGGCCCCGACCTCATGCAGAAGATGCAGGAGCAGGCCGAACGCTTCGGCACCGAGGTCGTCTACGACGACGTCACCGAACTCGACCTCACCGGCGCGGTCAAGACCGTCACGCTCGGTTCCGGCGAGACCCACGAGGCCCTGACCGTGATCTTCGCGACCGGTTCCGCCTACCGCAAGCTCGGTCTCGAAGACGAAGAGCGCCTCTCGGGGCGCGGCGTCTCCTGGTGTGCGACCTGCGACGGCTTCTTCTTCAAAGAGAAGGAGATTGCCGTGATCGGCGGCGGCGACTCCGCCATGGAGGAAGCCACCTTCCTCACCCGGTTCGCGAGCAAGGTCTACGTTGTGCACCGCAAGGACACCCTGCGCGCCTCCAAGATCATGCAGGATCGCGCCTTCGCCAACCCGAAGATCGAGTTCGTCTGGAACTCGACGGTCTCCGGCATCACGGGCACGGATGCCGTCGACGGCCTGGTTCTGCGCGACACGGTTTCCGGCGCCGAAAGCATCCTTCCCGTCGGAGGGGTCTTCGTCGCCATCGGCAATGACCCGCGCACCCACCTCGTCCACAAGCAGCTCGATCTCACGACGGACGGCACGATCGCCGTCGCTGGACGATCCTCCCTGACCAGCCAGGCGGGCGTCTTCGCCGCCGGCGACGTCATCGACCCGCACTACCGCCAGGCCGTGACCGCGGCCGCCTCCGGCACCGTGGCTGCGCTCGACGCGGAGCACTACCTCGCTTCCCTCCCCGCGGAACTGCTGGCCAGCGCCGGCGACTCCACATTCGCAACAGCCACCAACTAAGGAGCACACATGTCCGCACGCGCCGTTACCGACGCGACTTTCGACCAGGAAGTCATCAACAACGAGAAGACCGTCCTCGTGGACTTCTGGGCGGAATGGTGTGGCCCCTGCCGCGCCGTCAGCCCCATCCTGGACCAGATCGCCGCAGAGCACGCCGACAAGCTCGACATCGTCAAGCTCAACGTCGACGACTTCCCCGCCCTCGCCGCGAAATACCAGATCACGTCGATCCCGGCCATGAAGGTGTTCCAGAAGGGCGAGGTCGTCAAGACCGTCATCGGCGCCAAGCCGAAGGTCGTCCTCGTTTCCGACCTGGCCGCATACCTGGCCTAGAGGCCCTCTCCCCGCTTCGGTCGGTTTCACGTGAAACACCGGACGTAGAGATGAACGAAGCCCGCCCGGCACCGTCGGGCGGGCTTCGTCGTATCCGGGTGGGCCTACGATTGAACCCTCACCAGAACGGATGTGACGTGACTGCACAGGGCTCTTCCCAGGCCGGTAACAACCTCGACCCGTGGTACCACCACTACGCCGAGCGAGCCGCCGGGCTGCGGGCCTCCGAGGTGCGGGCCCTCTTCGCCGTCGCCTCCCGCCCCGAGGTCGTCTCACTGGCCGGGGGAATGCCGTTCGTGGCAGCGCTGCCCCCGGACCTCGTGGTCAACGCCATGGAGCGGGTCATGCGTGAGCAGGGTCCCGTCGCCCTGCAATACGGCTCCGGCCAGGGAGTACCCGCTCTCCGCGAACAGATCCTCGAGGTCATGGCCCTCGAAGGCATCCGCGCCCATGCCGACGATGTCGTCGTGACCACCGGCTCGCAGCACGCCCTCGAACTCGTCAGCAAACTCTTTCTCGATCCCGGTGACGTTGTGATCTCCGAGGGACCGAGTTACGTGACTGCCATGGTCATCTTCAAGTCGTACCAGGCCGAGGTCGACCATGTTCCCATGGACGAACACGGTCTCATCCCTGAAGCCCTGCGTGAGCACATCCAGCAGCTCCGTGTTGCAGGCAAGACCATCAAGTTCCTGTACACGATCCCGAACTTCCACAACCCGGCCGGGGTCACGCTGAGCTGGGAACGGCGTATCGAAATTCTCGAGATCTGCCGCGCCAACAACATCCTCGTCCTCGAAGACAACCCGTACGGCCTGCTCTACTTCGACAAGCCGGCACCGGATGCGATGCGCTCCCTCGAACAGGACGGCGTCGTCTACCTCGGCACCTTCTCCAAAACCCTCGCTCCGGGTTTCCGGGTGGGTTGGGCCCTCGCACCCCACGCGATCAGGGAAAAGCTGGTGCTCGCGAACGAGGCCGCCGTTCTGTCGCCGAGCTCGTTCAGCCAACTCGTGATCTCGGAGTACCTGGCCACTGCCGATTGGAAGGGCCAGATCAACACCTTCCGAGGCGTGTACCACGAGCGCAAGGACGCCCTGCTGAATGCACTGGACGAGTACCTGCCCGAACTCACCTGGACGAATCCCAATGGCGGATTCTATGTCTGGGTCACCCTGCCGCAGCTGCTCAATTCCAAGGCTATGCTCCCGCGCGCCGTCAAGGAGCTCGTCGCGTACACGCCGGGAACCGCTTTCTTCGCCGACGGCGACGGCCAGCAGAACATCCGCCTGTCGTTCTGCTATCCCACCCCTGCCGAGATCCGGGTCGGCGTCCGTCGCCTCGCGACCGTCGTCCGCGATGAGCTCGACCTTCTCGAAACGTTCGCCGGAACCGGCTCGCTCGATCCGCTCCGCACACCCGGTCGCTTCAACCCGCTGCCGACCGACATCTCCTAGCCCACGAACCACCCCCAAGCGATTAGCAAGGAATCCCTGATCATGACCGATATTTCTCCCCTCGCGATCATCGTTCTCGCCGGCGGAATCTCGCATGAGCGCGATATCTCGCTCCGTTCGGGGCGTCGGGTCGCGGACGCGCTCACCGGCCTCGGCCACAAGGTCACCCTCCTCGACCCGCAGGCGGGACTCCTGCTCGACCTCACCACCCGGGCCCCCGATGTCATCTTCCCGGTCGTGCACGGAGCCACCGGGGAAGACGGCGCGCTCCTCTCGCTCCTGGAGACGACGGGTATCCCCCACGTCGGCTCCCGCGGAGGTCCGGCGAGCCTCGCCTGGACGAAGCCCACGGCCAAGGAACTCGTCCGACGCGCCGGGTTCGCGACACCGAACTGGATTGCCCTCTCCAAAGAGACCTTCCGGGACCTCGGAGCGGCGAGCGTTCTCGAGCATCTCCTGACGGCACTTCCCACTCCCCTTGTCGTGAAGCCATCCCAGGGTGGATCCGCGCAGGGTGTCACCATCGTCGAGACCGCGGCCGAGCTTCCGCGGGCCATGGTCGAGGCCTACACCTACAACTCGGTGGCCCTCGTCGAAGAAAAGGTACGCGGCACCGAACTCGCCGTCACTGTCATCGACTCCGGACTCGGTCCGGTCGCCCTCCCCGCCGTCGAGATCGTGCCCGTCAACGGCGTCTACAGCTTCGAGGCCCGCTACAACGCCGGCGAGACCCTCTTCTACGCACCAGCGCGCATCACCGCGGACATCGCCACTCTCGTCGCCCAGACGGCTGTCGATATTCACACGCTGCTCGGACTCCGGCACATCTCCCGGATCGACCTGATCGTCGACGAAGAAGGCGTTGTCTGGTTCCTCGAAGCCAACGTGCTCCCCGGGCTCACGGAAACCTCCCTGGTCCCCCAGTCCATCGAAGCGTCGGGTGCGACGCTCGGCGACGTCTACGAGTCACTCGCGCGAGCCGCGGTCGCGACCGTCGACTGACTTCGATCCGACAAGATCGTCCATTTCTCCCGAAAATCAGCCCCTTTGGGGCGCGAATCGGACATTCCCGGAGCGCCGGAATCGGCTTAGGATGCCTTCTGAAGACCTGAGATCACGCAGAACCGGCGTTCCCACTCGTCTTTCCTGACAACGTTTCACGTGAAACACTCGCGCCAGAAATGACGGGAGGCAGAAAATCCGCGCAAGAGCACGTTTCACGTGAAACATGCGCTGCATTCTGCACACCCCACAGGCACGCTGGTGATTCACCCTGCACGGCGGTGGCCCCTTGAGACACCGGTTACATAGAGAATGGCTTGAGTCTAACGCTATGTTTCACGTGAAACATACCTGGGGTTCGCGTCTCGTGACACCGTTTCACGTGAAACATGCGCAGAACGTCGCGTCGACCAGGCGCCCCGGTGATGAAGCGCGCCAATTGCGTCATTTCGTACCAAGCACCCCGCGAGTGAATCGGCTCACCTGACGCGTGTGCGTGCGTGATGTTTCACGTGAAACACCGTAGGGGAGCAGGCCTGTTCGACCGAGGGATCTAATTCGACCCGAAGCCGGGCTCTCCCAGAACCGCAAGAATCCGGTTCAGGTCGCCGATCGTGGCAAAATCGATATTGATCTGTCCCTTACGCGCGCCCAGGTTGATCTTCACCCGGGTGTCCAGGCGATCGCCAAGGTGTGAAGCGATCTCGTCGAGGTGACCCTGGCGTTTGCCTGCCGATGGTCGAGGCGCCTGCGCCTTCGGCACTGCCGTCGCCGCGGCTTCCGCCGCCCGCACAGAGAGGTCCTCGTTGACGATCTTGTCGGCGAGACGAAGCATCCCTTCCGGATCGCCCACGGAGAGGATCGCACGGGCGTGACCGGCGGACAGGACACCCGCGGCGACCCGTACCTGGACGGCTTCCGGAAGCTTCAGGAGACGGATCGTGTTGGTGATTTGTGGCCTTGACCGGCCAATTCGCTGTGCGAGCTCGTCCTGGGTGATTCCAAAGTCCGCAAGCAGCTGCTGGTACGCCGACGCCTCTTCGAGCGGATTGAGCTGGGCACGATGCAGGTTCTCGAGCAGTGCGTCTCGGAGCATGTCGATGTCCGCGGTCTCCCGGACAACGGCGGGGATGGAATCGAGGCCCGCTTCCTTGGTCGCCCGCAACCGACGCTCGCCCATGACGAGTTCGTATTTTCCGGGCTGATCGGGGAGGGGGCGCACCACGATCGGCTGCAGCACACCGACCTCGCGAATGCTGTGCACGAGTTCCGCAAGATCGGATTCGTCGAACACGCTGCGGGGCTGCACGGCATTCGGGACGATATCGAACGGATTGAGGTGCGCGAGCCGGGCACCGGGAACCGGTACGAGGACGGGCGCATCCGCATCCGCCGGCTCGACGACAGCAGAACCGCCCTCGACCAGGCCGTCCTCTGCGGGAGCACCCGAGTCCGGCACCGCGGTGAGTCCGACAGCGTCGATCCCGGCCTTGTCACCCGCCGCCGCGAGTGCGGCTGCCGCGCTCGCCTTCGCCGCCGGGGAGTACGGGAAGAACACGTCCACGGGACGGGCGAGGGTCGGGTCGTCCTGAATCGGAATCAGGGCGCCGATACCGCGGCCGAGGCCTGTTCTCTTCGCCATTACTGTCGTTCTCCTGTCTGGGGGGCACCGCGTCTGGCGATTTCCGCTGCTGCTTCAAGGTAGGAGAGCGATCCTGCCGAGTTCAGGTCGTAACTGATCACGCTCTGACCGTAGCTCGGCGCCTCAGAAACCCGCACAGAGCGCGGAATGAGGGTACTCAACACCTGGTCGGGGAAGTGATCGCGCACGTCCTGCGCCACCTGGTTGGCCAGGTTGGTGCGGCTGTCGTACATCGTCAGCAGAATGGTCGATACCGTGAGTTCGGGGTTCAGGTGCTTCTCGATCAGTTCGATGTTCTTGAGCAGCTGGCTCAGGCCTTCGAGCGCGTAGTACTCGCACTGAATCGGGATGAGGACCTCTTTCGCGGCGACGAAGGCGTTGATCGTCAGGAGCCCGAGGGATGGGGGACAGTCGATGAACACATAGTCGTAGGGATCCGTCATTGCGGAGAGGTGCACGGTGAGGGCACGACTCAGCCGCTGTTCGCGGGCGACGAGGGAGACGAGCTCGATCTCGGCTCCCGCGAGGTGGATCGTCGCCGGTACGCAGAAGAGCGAACCGAATTCGGGGCTGCTCTGCACAACGGAGGCGAGTTCTACGTCGTTGATGATCACGTCATAGACGCTCGGGGTGTCCGCGCGGTGTTCGACGCCGAGCGCTGTCGAGGCATTTCCCTGCGGATCGAGGTCGATCACAAGTACCCGGGCACCCTGCCGGGCCAGGGCCGCTGCCAGGTTCACGGCGGTCGTGGTCTTGCCAACGCCGCCCTTCTGGTTGGACACCGTGATGATCCGGGTGCGCTCGGGCTTGGGCAGCTTCTCCGCTGCGATCACCTGACGCCTGCGCGTGAGCTCGGTGATTTCCCTGGCGAGGGGAGTGCTGCTGTCAAAACCGCGTGCGGCCGTGGTGTCGTGCTGTTCCTGGCCGGGTTGTTTCACGTGAAACCTTTACGTTCGACGGTTGAAGAGCCATCCGAGGGTGATGCACGATCCGTGTTCGCGTGTGCGAAACGCCAATCGGGGACTAATCAACTGTAGCCCTTATGACTCGCGTCACGTCCTGCAGCACGCCCTCACCGAGGGTGATCACCTCGACATTGCTGAGGTGGAAGCGACGAATCTCCTTCGCAGCCGCCGAAATTTCGCCCTGCGCACCAGCGCCCTTCATGAGCACGAGCTCGCCCCCTGCCCTGAGGAGCGGCGCCGTCAGGGGAATCAGTGTTCGGAAAGCGCTTACTGCGCGCGCGGTGACCTGGTCGAGCGGATGCGGAAGGTGCAGGTCCTCAGCACGGGCGCGCGTCACGGTCGTGTTGGTCAAACCGAGCTCCGCAACCTGCTCGGTCAGCCAAGCCACCCGGCGCTCCATCGGTTCGATCAGCACGAAGTCGACGTCGGGCCGAATGATCGCGAGCACGAGTCCGGGCAGTCCGGCGCCGGACCCGACGTCGCCGACCAGTCCGGGCCGGAGCAGCGGGGCCATGATCGCACAGTTCAGGATGTGCCGGCTCCAGAGCCGGGGCAACTCGAGCGGGCCGATCAGGCCGCGCTCCTCGCCCTGCGTCGCGAGGTTGGCCGCGAAGGCCCGTGCGACGTCGATGCGGTCCCCGAAGAGCCCGGCCGTGACGACCGGTTCGATCTCGAGCGTGTCGTTCACGGGTTCCACGTGAAACTACGCCGCGGTGATGACCGTGTGACGGTCGCGGCCTTCGCCCGTCGACTCCGACACGTAACCGTGCTCGGAGACGAGGTCGTGCACGAGCTTGCGCTCATAGGACGACATCGGCGGCAGGGAGGCTTCCGTCGCGCCTGCGGCGATGCGCTCGATCGCCCGGGTCACGAGGACGCCGAGCTCCGCCTGGCGGGCCTCACGGGAGCCGCCGATGTCGAGGATCAACCGGGAGAACGACCCGGTCTTGTTCTGCACCGCGAGGCGGGTCAGTTCCTGCAGGGCGTTCACGGTGTCCGGGCGGGAGAGCAGGCGCAGGCTTCCGGCATCCGTCGAATTGACCGACACGTAGGCGCGGCCGTTGCGGGCATCGATGTCGATGTCCCCGTCGAGGTCGCAGATGTCGAGGAATTCCTCGATGTAGTCCGCGGCGACGTCGCCCTCCTTCTCGAGCTGATCGAGGGTGGGGGAGTCGTCTTCCGCGGGGGAATCCGCGGCGATCACGTCGGTGTTCTCAGTCACGATGTCCGTCTCTTCTGTGTTCTGCTCAGTCGTTCTGTTCAGGCCCTTCGGCCTGTTCAGTCGCTTCGGACCAGTCTATTTCTTCGGGCCGGTCTGCTTCTTGGCGCGGGACTTGCCGACGGGCTGCTGACGCTGCGGCTGCTGCTTCTTCGGCTCTTCGACCACGATGATGTCGCCATCCTTCGCGATGAGCTTTCCCTTGCGCGCGAGACGCTCCTCGCGGGCCTTGGCCGCTTCACTGCCCGGTGTCGGCATGTTGCGGATGACCAGGAACTGCTGGGCCATGGTCCAGATGTTCGAGGTCAGCCAGTAGAACATGACGCCGAGCGGGAAGGCGATACCGGAGAAGGCGAAGACGAGCGGGAGTAAATACAACATCATGCGCTGCTGCTTGAACATCGGGCTCGCCTTGGTTTCCGGCGACATGTTCTTGGAGACGATCTGCAGCTGCGTGATGAACTGCGAAGCAGTCATCAGGACGACCATGGTGGCCGCGATGAGCATCACGGCGAGGTTGTACGGGCTGCCGGCCACGAGCAGCGCCCACTGCGTGGAGAACGATTCGTGCAGCGGTGCAACCCCGAACAAGGTCGCACTCCCGAAGCTCTCCGCAAGCTGGGAGTTGAGCGGACCGACGCCGGCCTTGGCGTGCTGCGCGTCGTTGAGGACGGAGAAGAGCGCGAAGAAGATCGGCATCTGCAGCAGGAGGGGAAGGCACGAGCTCAGCGGGTTCGTGCCCGTGCGCTTGTACAGTTCCATGGTCTCGCGGGACATTGCCTCGCGGGAGAACTGGTCCTTCTTACCCTTGTACTTGTCCTGGATCTTCTTGAGCTGGGGAGCGACCTCGAGCATCTTGCGCTGGCTGCGAATCTGCCGTACAAAGATGGGGATGAGCGCGGCGCGCACGACGAGCACGAGTCCCACGATCGCGAGCACCCAGGTGATGCCATCGTTGTAGCCGAGGCCAACGGTCGTGAACAACCAGTGGAAGGCGACGAGCAGGAGCTCGACAGCCCATTTCAAAGGCCAGAGAATCGTACCTAGGAGGTCCATACTTTGGGTCAGCCCTTTCCGTGGCTCACTGGGACTACAAATCCAAACGACGTCACGGCGTAGCGACGCTTGCGCTTCAGCGGAACGTCATCGACTCCGCCTTCGGCCCACGGATGACACCGGGCCAGCCGGCGTGCAGCCAGACCGGACCCGATTACAAGGCCATGTTCCTGAACGGCGCCGAGTGCGTACGCCGAACAAGAGGGATAGTACCTGCAAACGTCGCCATACAGCGGTGAGATCACCGCGCGGTAGACGCGCAGGAGCACAACCCCCAGATTGCGTGGGAGCAGAAGGACCCACGCCAACACCGTCTTCACGAGGTCGACCATCGCGGGCTACTCATCGGGAGGGCAGTCGTTCCGGCCGGCGATGGCCGGATCCGGTCATGCCCGCCGCAATTCGGCGCTGGAAACTCAGGAGGGCCTGGCTGACTTCGGCCTGCAAAACCGGCCACTCCACTTCGTGCGCCGCAGGAAGTGCGCGAATGACGACATCCGTGCCCGGGTTCACCGTAGGGAGCAGACCGAAGCACGCCGCCTTCAGGCGACGTCGCATTCGGTTGCGCCGGACGGCGTTCCCCACGTTTTTGGCGACGATGAAACCAAACCGAGGGGGTAAGCCCTCGGAATTGTCACGCAGGTACGTCACGAAATGCGGACCAACAACACGCACGCCACGGCGAACGACCATCTTGTAGTCGTTGCCGCTCGTGATGCGATTGGTCCCCGCGAGCACGTGAGTGCTTAGGCGGAAAGCTCGGTGCGACCCTTGCGACGGCGGGCACCGAGGATCGCGCGGCCGGCACGGGTACGCATGCGAAGACGGAAGCCGTGCACCTTGGCGCGACGACGGTTGTTCGGCTGGAAAGTTCTCTTGCTCATTGTGTGGTCTCCACGTATTGAATCTCCGCAGGCCAAAAAATGTAGAACGGCCGGGAAAGAGTGAGGTAGCCCGCGGGCTGGGGTCAACTGATTAAAACTACGGCCTCAATCGGTGCTGGTCAAACCCGACGGCGGTAAACGGCAGATTCTGCAGATGTTTTCTCGGTTTCCGGTCAACGACACGTACCGAATCCACAACAGAGTTGGCCGCCGCGGCAGACATTGACTACCGTGAGGACAAGTTATCCACAGGCAGCCCGCAATGCCTGTAAAACACAGCCCGAATTGCGCACAGGCGGTGGATAACCTTGTGGATGCTTTTGCTGAGGCCGTCGATTCGGCCCACACTGGTGTCGACTCTTCCGGCAGTTCCGGGTGCATTCAAGAAATCATCGACAGTACCGACACGCAGTTTCAACACACAGCGTTTCACCAGACAGTATCGACAGAGGGAACAATGGCAGCCGAAGAACAACCGATCGCGGACACCTGGCGGGCAGTGCTCACCAGCCTCGAATCGGATGACACCATCACCCCGATGCTCTACGGCTTCCTGAACCTGGTCGAACCCAAGGGCATCGCGGCCGGCACGTTCTATCTCGAAGTACCGAACGAGTTCACCGCGAGCATGCTGAACCAGCGGATGCGGGTGCCGCTGCTCGCCGCGATGGGTCAACTGTCCGAGGCGAGCGCGGTCTCGACCTTCTACGTCGTCGTCAATCCCGAACTCGAGCAGGAGTCGCTCCGTCCGGTCCAGGAGTCCGCACTGCCCAGGGACGTCGAGACACCCGCGACGCCCCAATCGGTTTTCGAGAGCGCGCCGCCCGTCGAGAGCCCGCACGACACCCGGCTCAATTCCAAGTACAGCTTCGACAACTTCGTGATCGGGCAGTCGAACCGGTTCGCGCACGCCGCCGCCGTCGCCGTTGCCGAGGCACCGGCCAAGGCGTACAACCCCCTCTTCGTCTACGGCTCCTCCGGATTGGGAAAGACCCACCTGCTCCACGCCATCGGCCACTACGCCATGAGCCTCTATCCCGGCATCCGAGTGCGTTATGTCAGTTCAGAAGAGTTCACCAACGACTTCATCAACTCGATCGCCAACAACCGCGGCTCGGCATTCCAGTCCCGGTATCGCAATATCGACATCCTGATGATCGACGACATCCAGTTCCTGCAGGGCAAGGCGGAGACCCAAGAGGCGTTCTTCCACACCTTCAACACCCTGCACGACCACAACAAGCAGGTCGTCATCACGAGCGACCTGCCGCCGAAGGCCCTGACCGGTTTCGAAGACCGCATGAGGTCCCGTTTCGAGTGGGGCCTCATCACGGATGTCCAGGCCCCCGACCTCGAGACCCGCATCGCCATCCTGCGCAAGAAGGCCCAGAGCGAGAAGCTCCAGGTTCCCCACGACATCCTCGAATTCATGGCGTCCAAGGTCTCATCCAACATCCGCGAGCTCGAGGGAACCCTGATCAGGGTCACGGCCTTCGCGAGCCTCAACCGAACGCCCGTCGACATGGACCTCGTCCAGACGGTGCTCAAGGACCTGATCACCCTCGACGAAGACAACGTCATCGCGCCGGTCGACATCATCACCAACACGGCGGACTACTTCAAGCT
Organism: Cryobacterium sp. 10I1; assembly: GCF_035019805.1. Taxonomy (NCBI): domain Bacteria; kingdom Bacillati; phylum Actinomycetota; class Actinomycetes; order Micrococcales; family Microbacteriaceae; genus Cryobacterium; species Cryobacterium sp. 10I1. The sequence continues at coordinate 13,615 of NZ_JASJVF010000005.1, read as the reverse complement.
CACCGTCGAGGACCTCTATGGCTCCTCACGCTCCCAAGCCGTTGCCACGGCTCGACAGATCGCGATGTACCTCTGCCGCGAGCTCACCAATCTCTCCCTCCCGAAGATCGGCCAGCTGTTCGGCAACCGGGACCATACGACGGTGATGTACGCGAACAAGAAGATCAGCGAACTCATGAAGGAACGCCGCTCGATCTACAACCAGGTCACGGAGCTCACCAACCGCATCAAACAGGACCACCGCTACAAATAAGCCGCAGAATCCCTCAGTTTTCACAGTTGTGGATAACCCTGTGGAAACTCGTCGAACAACTTGTCTGAATTTGTGGAAACTACCGTCCAGCTTGTGCAAACTCCGCTGGTGGCAAGGCTCGCCCTGAACCGGGGGACGATTAACGCTCACAGGCTGCCCACAAGTTACATGTTTGTAGTTCCCAGTGAATGAGCCGCATCCACAGAGTTATCCACAGTTTCCACAACGGTTAAGAAGATTAACAAAAACTTAAACTTCTCTCTGGCCGACAACCTTTCCTCCGACACCGGAGGAAACCGAGCGACGCCGGGGCCGTTGTGAGAACGACTACCATTGAGGCCAAACAGGTCTCCGACCGACAGGAGTGACTTCGTGAGATTTCAGGCCAACCGGGACGTTTTCAGCGAAGCCGTTTCTTTTGCTGTCAAACTCCTTCCCCAGCGCACCACGCTGCCCATTTTGAGCGGTGTGCTGATCGAAGCAACAGCGACCGGCTTGATCCTCTCGTCATTCGACTATGAGGTGTCCGCGCAAACCGAAATCGCCGCCGAGGTCGAAGAGACCGGACGGGTTCTCGTGTCCGGTCGCCTCCTCGCCGAGATCGCCAGCCGGATGCCGAACGCCCCCGTCACATTCGTGACCAAGGACTCCCGCATCACGGTCAGCTGTGGAACCGCGAGCTTCACGCTCCTGTCCATGCCTGTCGAGGAATATCCAAGCATCCCGGTCGTCAGCGGCCAGGCCGGCCTGGTTCCCGCCGAAGATTTCGCCGCTGCCGTCGCCCAGGTCGCCGTCGCCGCATCGCGTGACGACGTCACGCCGGTCATCACGGGTGTCCAGCTGCAGATTTCCGAAAACAGCCTGAGCCTCGTCGCGACAGACCGCTACCGTGTCGCCGTGCGAGAAATCGACTGGGACCCCGGAACGATGGTCGCGACAGACACCATCACCGCGCTCGTACCCGCACGTACCCTGCAGGAAGTCGGCAAGACCTTCGGACACAGCGGCACGATCTCCGTCGCGATCACCAACACCGACGATCGAGAACTGATCGCATTCACCGCCGACAAGAAGACCGTCACAAGCCTGTTGATCAAGGGCAACTACCCGCCGGTTCGCCGGCTGTTCCCCGACCAGGTCGACAACTACGCCGTGATGAATACCGCGGAACTGATCGAGGCCACCCGCCGTGTCGCTCTCGTACTCGAACGCGAGGCTGCGCTGCGTTTCTCCTTCACGACCGAGGGACTCACGCTCGAAGCGGTCGGTTCCGAACAGGCACAGGCCAAGGAATCCGTCGATGCGATCCTGTCCGGCGTCGAAACCGTTGTTTCCCTCAAGCCGCAATTCCTGCTGGACGGCCTCACGGCCGTGCACTCGGAATTCGTGCGGATCTCCTTCACGAAGACGGAAAACCCGAACAAGCCGGGCCCTGTCCTGATCACGAGCCAGAGTTCGCGCGACCAGCCGGGAGCTGACAGCTACAAGTACTTGCTCCAGCCGAACCTGCTGTTGCGCTAAGAACTCCGGTGCGGGTAACTCACCTGTCCCTGACCGACTTCCGCAACTATGCGCAGGTCGAGGTTCCGTTCCAGCCGGGACCGAACCTCATCGTCGGGAGCAACGGCCAGGGGAAGACCAACCTGGTCGAGGCCCTCGGCTTCCTGAGCACACTGGGTTCGCACCGGGTGTCGACGACGGCCGCGATGATCAGGTCCGGCGAGGAATCCGCGATCATCCGGGCCAAACTCGAGTACAACGGCCGGGACCTCCTCGCCGAAGTGCAGATCAACCGCTCGGGACTGAACCGGGCGCAGATCAACCGTTCGGTGATCAAGACGAGGGAACTGCCGCGGTATTTCTCGAGCGTCCTGTTCGCTCCGGAAGACCTCGCGCTCGTCCGCGGCGACCCGTCTGGACGACGCCGTTTTCTCGACCAGCTGCTCGTCCTCCGGTCTCCGCGTCTCACCGGTGTGCTCGCCGACTACGACAGGGTGCTCCGGCAGCGCAATTCCCTGTTGAAATCGGCGAGGGCGTCCGGATTGCGCACAACCCAGCTCGGAACCCTCGAAGTGTGGGACGACCGTCTCGTGGAATTCGGTTCGGAGATCATCGACGAGCGGGCGAAGCTCGTCGAAGAGCTCGGCACACCCCTCCGCACTGCATATGAGGCCGTCGTCGGCGCCGATCACGGGCCGGCCCTGCTCGGCGCACTCAGTATCCTCGGACTGGATGACACCCTCGGCAGCGAGGAGGACACTCCCTCCGGAGCATCGGTCGGCACGAATGATGCCGGAGCGAAGGAGGCAGGGGCGACCGCCGACCTGTTCCGTGCATCCCTGGCCGGTGTGCGCAGGAAGGAACTCGACCGCGGGATGACCCTCGTCGGACCGCATCGCGACGATGTGGTGTTCATGCTCAATGCCCTGCCGGCGCGTGGGTATGCGAGCCATGGCGAATCCTGGTCGTTCGCCCTCGCGCTCAAGCTCGCAGCCGCCGAACTCCTGCGCAGGGACTCCTCGAGTGGGGATCCTGTCCTCATCCTCGACGACGTCTTCGCCGAACTCGACCAATCGCGCCGCAGCCGCCTCGCAGCCGCGGTCCTGGGATTCGACCAGGTGCTCATCACGGCAGCCGTGTTCGAGGATGTCCCCAAGCAACTGGCCGCGCACACGATTCACATCCACGCCGGGGAGGTCATCGATGGCTGAGCAGAGCGAGGCAGCACGGGTCTACCTGCGCTTCAAGGACGTGTTCGGCGACCCGAACGCGAAGCGTGTCAGGGCGAGGCGCCGGGTGCGGGACGACACCGGCTCGAGTGTCCCGTTCGGCATCGGCCGCGATCCGCGTGGCCTCGGGGACACAATCGACTCCCTGACCCTGCAACTGGGCTGGAACTCACCCCTCGCGCAGTCGGAACTGCTCGCATCCTGGATCGAACTCGCCGGTGAGGAAACCTCGAAACACTCCACTCCCGCCGGCATCGACGAGGGCGTCCTGACCGTGCACTGCGAGTCGACGGCGTGGGCGACTCAGCTGCGCATGATGCGTGTCGAAATCATGACGCACATCTCCGTCCGGTATCCGGACGCGGGCATCCTGTCAATCCGTTTTCAGGGACCCAACGCTCCCTCCTGGAAAAAGGGTCCCAGATCAATTCCAGGGCGCGGTCCACGCGATACCTACGGCTAGGGAGCCAAAACAGGTCAACCGACTAGGCAAAACGCGTCAGATCCCCGTTTATGGCCGGGAGACCATGCCCTGTTTGGTAGACTCAAGGGTCGCCCGCGCGACGGTCAGGAGCTCCATAACAGATGTCAGTCGAACCATTGATCGAGCCGGAGCATGGATACGGCGCCGACGATATCCAGGTCCTCGAAGGACTTGAAGCCGTTCGGAAGCGCCCCGGTATGTATATCGGGTCGACCGGCCCCCGAGGTCTGCACCACCTGGTCTACGAGATTGTGGACAATTCGGTGGACGAGGCCCTCGCGGGACACTGCGACACGATCGGCATCGAGATCCTCGCCGACGGAGCCGTGCGCGTCGCCGACAACGGGCGAGGAATCCCCGTCGACATTCACAAGGCGGAGGGCCGTTCGACGGTCGAGGTCGTCCTGACCGTGCTCCACGCCGGTGGAAAGTTCGGCGGCGGCGGTTATTCAGTCTCCGGCGGCCTCCACGGCGTCGGCAGCTCCGTGGTCAACGCGCTGTCCTCCCGGCTCGACGTCGCGGTTCGTCGCCAGGGCCACGTGTGGCGGCAGAGTTTCCACGACGGTGTCCCCTTCGCCCCGCTGAGCCAGGACGAAGCCTCGGACGAGACCGGAACGACGATCACGTTCTGGCCGAGCGCCGAGACCTTCGAGACCACGGACTTCGACTTCGAAACCCTGCGGGCCCGTTTCCAGCAGATGGCGTTCCTTAATAAGGGGCTCACCATCACGCTCACCGACGAACGACCGGAGCACCTCGACGCAGAGGGCGCACCGATACACAAGACCTTCATGTACGAGAAGGGACTCGTCGACTATGTCGAGTATCTCAACCGTGCCAAGAAGGCCGAACTCGTCAACGAAGAGATCATCTCCTTCGAGTTCGAAGACCACGAACGCAAGATGGCGCTCGAAGTGGCCATGCAGTGGACCACCGCGTATACGGAGAGCGTCCACACCTACGCGAACACGATCAATACCCATGAGGGCGGCACCCACGAAGAGGGTTTCCGCGCAGCGCTCACGACCCTCGTCAACAAGTACGCGAGGGAAAAGGGCATCCTCAAGGAAAAGGACGACAACCTCACCGGCGACGATGTGCGTGAAGGCCTGACCGCCGTCGTGTCGATCAAACTCGCCGAACCGCAGTTCGAGGGCCAGACCAAGACGAAGCTCGGCAACACAGAGGCGAAGTCCTTCGTGCAGAAGGTCGCCAACGACCAGCTCTCCGACTGGTTCAACCGCAACCCGATCTCGGCCAAGGAGATCATCCGCAAGGCCCTCCAGGCCTCGAACGCCCGGATGGCGGCCCGCAAGGCGCGCGAAACCGCCCGACGCAAGGGCCTCCTCGAGGGCGGCGGCATGCCGGGCAAGCTCAAGGACTGCCAGAGCAAGGACCCGTCGCTCTCCGAGATCTTCATTGTCGAGGGTGACTCGGCCGGCGGCTCCGCCGTCCAGGGCCGGAACCCGGAATACCAGGCGATCCTGCCCCTTCGCGGGAAGATCCTGAACGTGGAGAAGGCCCGGCTCGACCGTGCCCTCGGCAACGCAGAAGTCCAGGCCATGATCACGGCGTTCGGCGCCGGCATGGGCGAGGAATTCAACCCGGACAAGGTGCGCTATCACAAGATCGTCCTGATGGCCGATGCGGATGTCGACGGCCAGCACATCACGACCCTCCTGCTGACCCTGTTGTTCCGGTACATGAGGCCGCTCATCGACCTCGGCTACGTGTACCTCGCGCAGCCGCCGCTGTACCGGCTCAAATGGACGAATGCCCCGCACGAATACGTCTACTCCGACAAGGAGCGCGACGCGCTGCTCGCCGACGGCGCTGCTGCGGGCAAGCGGATCCCCAAGGACAACGGCATCCAGCGCTACAAGGGCCTCGGCGAGATGGACTACAAGGAGCTGTGGGAAACCACGATGGCGCCTGAGACCCGCACGCTGCTCCAGGTCACGCTCGACGACGCAGCGGCTGCCGACGAGATTTTCTCCACACTGATGGGCGAGGACGTCGAGTCCCGCCGCAACTTCATCCAGAAGAACGCGAAGGACGTGCGTTTCCTTGACATCTGACGACACCACCAACAACACGACCAACGAAGAGACCGCAGCGGAGGCCGCCGCGAAGGCGGCTCATCTCGAGCAGCACGGCAAGATCGACCAGGTCGACCTGCAGCTCGAGATGCAGCGCTCCTACCTCGACTACGCCATGAGCGTCATCGTCGGGCGTGCGCTTCCCGACGTGCGTGACGGCATGAAGCCCGTGCACCGCCGCGTGATCTACGCCATGTTCGACGGCGGCTACCGCCCGGACAAGGCGTTCAGCAAGTGCGCGCGCGTCGTCGGCGACGTGATGGGTCAGTTCCACCCCCACGGTGACTCCTCCATCTACGACGCCCTCGTCCGGCTGGTGCAGCCCTGGAGCCTGCGGTACCCGCTCGCCCTGGGGCAGGGAAACTTCGGCTCCCCCGGAAACGACGGCGCTGCCGCCCCGCGGTACACCGAGACGAAGATGGCCCCGCTCGCCCTCGAAATGGTGCGCGACATCGACGAGGACACCGTCGACTTCCAGGACAACTACGACGGCCGCACGCTCGAACCCACCGTGCTCCCCTCGCGCTTCCCGAACCTTCTCGTCAACGGTTCGGTCGGCATCGCCGTCGGCATGGCCACCAACATCCCGCCGCACAACCTGCGCGAGGTATCCGCCGGCGCCCTCTGGTACCTGCAGAACCCGGACGCGACCCGCGAGGAGCTTCTGGAAGCCCTCATCCAGCGGATCAAGGGACCAGACTTCCCCACCGGCGCCCAGATCCTCGGGATCAAGGGCATCCAGGATGCCTATCGCACCGGTCGCGGGTCCATCACGATGCGGGCCGTCGTCAGCATCGAAGAGCTCCAGGGTCGCACCTGCCTCGTGATCACCGAGCTGCCGTACCAGGTCAACCCGGACAACCTCGCGATCAAGATCGCCGACCTCGTCAAGGACGGCAAGATCGGTGGCATCGCCGACATCCGCGATGAGACCTCCGGCCGCACCGGCCAGCGCCTCGTGATCGTGCTCAAACGCGACGCGGTCGCGAAGGTCGTCCTGAACAACCTCTACAAGCACACCCCGCTGCAGGAGAACTTCGGCGCGAACATGCTCGCGATCGTCGACGGGGTGCCGCGCACGCTTCCCCTCGACGGTTTCGTCTCCGCCTGGGTCGACCACCAGGTCGACGTCATCGTGCGGCGCACCCAGTTCCGGCTCAACAAGGCCGAAGCGGATGCGCACATCCTGCGCGGGTACCTCAAGGCCCTCGACGCCCTCGACGAGGTGATCGCGCTCATCCGCCGGTCTCTGACCGTCGACGACGCCCGCACCGGCCTGATGGACCTCCTGGACGTGGACAAGCTCCAGGCCGACGCCATCCTGACCATGCAGCTGCGACGCCTCGCGGCCCTGGAGCGTCAGAAGATCATCGACCAGGCCGCCGAACTCGAGCTGCAGATCGTCGAGTTCCAGTCGATCCTCGCGAGCCCGGAGCGCCAGCGCACGATCATCAGCGACGAACTCACCGAGATCACCACGAAATTCGGCGACGACCGGCGGACCGAGATCATGTTCGGCTTCGACGGCGACATGTCGGTCGAGGACCTCATCCCCGAAGAGGAGATGGTGGTCACCGTCACGCGCGGCGGCTACATCAAGCGCACCCGCAGCGACAACTACCGCAACCAGCACCGCGGCGGCAAGGGCGTCAAGGGTGCCCAGCTGCGCGCGGACGACGTCGTGGAGCACTTCTTCGTCACGACCACCCACCACTGGCTGCTGTTCTTCACGAACACCGGCCGGGTCTATCGCGCCAAGGCGTACGAGGCCCAGGAATCCGGTCGCGACGCCAAGGGCCAGCACGTTGCCAACCTGCTCGCACTGCAGCCGGGCGAGGAGATCGCGCAGATCCTCGACATCCGCGACTACGGGGCGGCCCAGTACCTCACGCTCGCCACTCGCGACGGCCTGATCAAGAAGACGGCCCTGAGCGAGTACGACACGAACCGTACCGGCGGAATCATCGCGATCAAGCTGCGCGAGGGCGACGAACTCGTCTCCGCGCTGCTCGTGGAGGAAGACTCGGACCTGCTGCTCGTGTCCAGGAAGGGAATGTCGATCCGGTTCACCGCGAGCGACGAAGCCCTCCGGCCGATGGGCCGCAGCACTTCCGGCGTGATCGGGATGCACTTCCGCGGGGATGACCGGCTGCTCGACGCATCCGTTGTCTCCGACGACGGCTACGTGTTCGTCGTGACGGAGGGCGGATACGCCAAGCGCACCGCGGCCGATCAGTACCGCCTGCAGAACCGTGGCGGACTCGGTATCAAGGTCGCGAAACTCAACGATGATCGCGGGGACCTCGTCGGGTCCCTTATCGTGGATGACGAGGACGAAGTACTCGTGGTCCTTGCCAGTGGCAAGGTGGTACGCTCTGACGTCGCAGAAGTCCCTGCCAAGGGACGGGACACGATGGGCGTCGTCTTCGCTAAGTTTGCGGAAGAAGACCGGATCATCGCCATTGCGAAGAACTCCGAACGTAACCTGATCGTCGAGGAAACTGCGGACGAGCCGGAGAGCGATTCGGGAGAGGAAGAACCGTTAGATGAGTAGTGTTGCTGAGAAACTTGCCAAGAAGTCCGGCCGGAGGCCCACTGTGACAACCAAGCAGGTGCGGCTCAAGCTGGTGTACATCGACTTCTGGTCGGCGGTGAAGCTGTCGTTCCTGATCGCCCTGTGCCTCGGCATCGTGACCATCGTCGCGACCTTCCTGATCTTCACGGTGCTCAACGGCACCGGGATCTTCGGCAAGATCGACGCGCTGTACGCCGATATCGCGGGGTCTTCCTCCGATCTGGCCAGCATCCTGTCCATCGGTAATGTCATGGGCTTCGCTGTCGTCGTGGCGGTGCTGAACACGGTCGTCATCACGGCCCTGGGTGCCGTCTACGCCGTGCTGTACAACCTGAGCGTGAAGATCACCGGCGGACTGCTCGTCGGCTTCACGAACAACTAGCTCGACCTTCTCCACCCGCTCCACCCGCGTCACCCGCTCCACCCGCGTCACCGCCTCCCAATCGGGCAGCATCCGAAACGAATCGGCTGCTCGATTGGGAGAAACCGGAGGTTTCCGGTAGTCTCAAATCTGCCCAATAAGGGGGATATAGCTCAGTTGGTTAGAGCGCTTCACTGATAATGAAGAGGTCCCAGGTTCAAATCCCGGTATCCCCACGCAGTTACAGTTTTATGCAGTCGCAGTTATAAGAAGTACCGGCCGTTCCGGCCATCACCCCCGTGAATGTACGGGGCCATAGCTCAATTGGTAGAGCGCCTGCTTTGCAAGCAGGAGGTCCGGGGTTCGATTCCCCGTGGCTCCACAATCTGCACGAGAATGAATCCTGCACGAGAATGAATCCTGCACGAGAATGACAGAAGGCCCGCATCCAGTGGATGCGGGCCTTCTTTGTGTCTCTGTCTGTCTGTTACGACTCGACGGACGATGCGTTCTTGGGCTCGTCGTCGGCGACCCAGAGCTCGTCATCGGCGCGGAACGTCTGCCAGACGGCGTATGCGACTCCTGCGGCGGCGGCCAGGGCGACACCGAGCGCGATGTATGCGCCGGCCCCCGGGCCCTTCTTCTCGATCACAACGGGCTGCTGGAAGTGCAGGCGGCTCAGGGCCGCACGAACGCGGGCATCCCTGGCGACGTCTCCGACGCTCATGACGGTGCCGATAGCAGTGCCGATGCCGGGAAGCACCTTCGTGACGACCTGGCTGCGCACATCCTCTGCGAGATCCTGCGTTGCCTGGATCTTCGGGCGTACCAACTGGTCGTAGCTGTCGCGGACACGGGGAACGACTTCCTCGCGGGTGAGCACCCCCGCCTGGTGTGCGGCATCACGTGCGAGCACGTTTGCCCGATCGAGAACCTCCTGCTGGTGGTTCCACAACTCGTCTGCGCTCTTGCGCAGCTTCGTAAGTTCCTTGCGGCGCTTGCGTGACAGGCTCATCTGGACCCTCCATCGATGTCATGTGGCGAACACCATCCATCTTGCCACGCAATACCGCAAGAGGGCTTCGGATGGCGTGGACGGTCAGGATCCGTCTTCGCGCCTGTGCAAGAATTGACCCCATGTCAAAGCACACCGCCGTCGCAACGCTCAATACATCGCTCGGACCGATCAAGGTCAACCTCTTCGGCAACCACGCGCCGAAGACGGTGAAGAACTTCGTGGGCCTCGCCACCGGCGAGATCGAATGGAAGCACCCCGGCACTGGCAAGGTCTCGAAGACTCCCCTCTATGACGGGACCGTCTTCCACCGCATCATCAAGGACTTCATGATCCAGGCCGGCGACCCGCTCGGCCAGGGCACCGGTGGCCCCGGCTTCCAGTTCGACGACGAGATCAGCCCCGACCTCGACTTCACCCAGCCGTACGTCTTCGCGATGGCCAACGCCGGCATCCAGGGCGGCCGCGGCACCAACGGGTCGCAGTTCTTCATCACTGTCGTCCCGACCACGTGGCTGCAGGGCAAGCACACCATCTTCGGCGCAGTCGAGGACGAGGCCTCCCGTGCCATCGTCGCGAAGCTTGCCACCGTGCCGACCGATGGCCGTGACCGTCCCCTCACCGAGGTCGTCATCGAGTCCGTCACCGTCGAGCAGGTCTAGGCCCACTTCGAATGACTGACCTGCCCGGATCCGCAGCCAATTTCTGCTATCGGCATCCGGGCAGGCAAAGCTTCATCCTCTGTCAGCGCTGCGGCCGCACCATCTGCCCGGAGTGCCAGACACAGGCCGCCGTCGGCGTGATCTGCCCCGAGTGCATGAAGGAGCAGCGGCAGAACGCCCCGCGCACCCGCCCGGCCCTGCTGACCCGCATCTCCTCGAGCCGTGGGCCCGTCGTCACGTACGGCATCATCGGGGTCACCTTCGCCGTGTTCCTGCTGCAGCTCGTCCCGGGATTCGACGTGACGAGCGCATTGCTCTATGCGGGCATCTACTCGTACCCCGGCAGTTTCGAGCCATGGCGGATGCTCACCAGTGTCTTCGTCCACTCGACCGGCTTCATCTTCCACGTGCTTCTCAACATGTACACACTGTGGATATTCGGCCAGATCCTCGAGGGGATGCTCGGCCGCGGTCGATTCCTCGCCCTGTACCTGCTGAGCGGCCTCGCCGGTTCGCTCGGGGTGTTGTTCCTCGCTGGTCCGCTCACACCGGTCGTCGGGGCATCCGGTGCGATCTTCGGCCTGATGGGCGCGTTCCTGGTAATTCAGAGGCGCCTCGGAGGCAACTCGACACAATTGCTGATCCTGGTCGGAATCAACCTCGTGATCGGCTTCCTGCCGAACCTCAATGTTGCCTGGCAGGCGCATGTCGGCGGCCTGATCGGCGGTGCGATCCTCGGCCTGATCTACGTGCAGACTCGGCGCAGCAAGCACCAGTCGCTGCAGAACTGGCTTGTCGCGGCCTTCGCGATCGTGCTCGTCGCCCTGAGTTTCGTCAAGTTCCTGGGCTGAAAGTTATCCACAGGTCTGTCCACAACTGGGGATAATTACACCGGTGTAATTGACCCCCAAAAGGGGGGTAACCGAGAGGTTAACGCCAGCGGGTCGTCATCAGGAAGCCGACGAAGGCGATCCCGAATCCAACGAGGATGTTCCAGGAGCCGAGGCCGGCGATCGGCAGGGTGCCCTGGCTCACGTAGAAGACGATGATCCATGCCAGTCCGATGAGCATGAAGCCGAACATGACTGGTTTGAACCAGACGGCGTTCGGGGCGTCCTCGCCAGAGCGAACGACCTCGGTGCGGGCGGGCTTGGTGCGGGGATTCGTTCGTGCCATGCCTGCGATTCTAGCGCCATTGCCCATCAGGCGACCTCTCCAGGGCCTGCCGGCCACCACTGCCGATTAGAATCGGAACCATGTCCGACGCCACCCCGCCCGCTGCGCCAGCGGAGAGTCGCCGCGAGCGGCGCGCTTCCCGGCGCCGCAGGCCGGTGAGTGTGATCGGTGTCATCGGTGAAGTGCTCATCACGGGTGGCGTTCTCGTTTTCCTCTTCATCGCCTGGCAACTGTGGTGGAACGACCTCGTCGTTGCGGGGGAACAGGCGAGTGCGGCCAACCAGATCAGCCAGCAGTGGATCGGCGACGCACAGGCGGCCAGCGCGACGCCAGCGCCGACCGCCACGAACACGCCGACGGCCGTTCCCGTCCAGACGCCGGGCTTCGGGACTCCCGTCGTCAGCGTCGCCCCGGGGGAGGCGCAGCCGTTCGCCGTGCTGTATGTGCCCCGCTATGGCGCCGCGTACTCGCGCACCATCGCTGAGGGCGTCGGCCACAACGTGCTCAACAGTCCACGCCTCGGCATCGGGCATTACCCCGGCACTCAGATGCCCGGCGAGGTCGGGAACTTCGTCGTGGCCGCTCACCGCAGCGCCAATGGCGGCGGCATGCACCTGATCAACGAGTTTCAGCTCGGCGATCCCATTTTCGTGCAGACGGCCGACGGCTACTACACGTACCGGTTCCGTGACCTGGAATACGTGCAACCGACCGACGTGGGCGTGCTCGCCGCAGTCCCGCATGCGCCGGGGGCCACCGCGACCGATCGCATCATCACCCTCACGAGTTGCAATCCGCTCTATTCGACGGCGGAACGCATCATCGCCTACGGCGTCTTCGATTCCTGGCAGCCGATCTCGGCCGGCCCGCCCGCGGAACTCGCCGCCATCATCGCAGCCCAGGCCGCGGGCTAGGAGGCTCATATGTACGCAGCACTGTGGCGGGTCCTCCCCGGCCCGCTCTGGCTCCGCATCCTCCAGGTGCTGGTGCTCATCGCTCTTGTCCTCTTCGTCCTCGCCACGTGGGTTTTCCCGTGGGTGGACACCATCGTCAATAGCCAGGAATCGACGGTCGGCACCCCATGACCCGCATACTCGTGATCGACAACTACGACAGCTTCGTCTACACGCTCAACGGCTACCTGATGGAGCTCGGAGCTGAGACCGAGGTCGTGCGAAACGACGCCTTTCCACCAGAGGACGCCGCAGCGCGCATCGCCGAATTCGACGGTGTGCTGCTCTCGCCGGGGCCGGGGAAGCCTGCGGACGCGGGCGTTTCCATCGCAGTCGTGCTGGCCGCGTTCGAGGCCGGCTCGCCGCTCTTCGGCGTGTGCCTGGGGCACCAGGCGATCGCGGAGGCCTTCGGGGCCACGGTGACGAACGCCGAGGAGCTCATGCACGGCAAGACGAGCCAGGTCACGCACGACGACAGCGCTTTCTACGCGGGCGTTCCGCAGCCCTTCACGGCGACCCGGTACCACTCGCTCGCCGTCGTCGATTCCACCGTTCCGAGCGACCTTGTCGTGACCTCGCGGACGGCTGGCGGGGTGATCATGGGGCTGCGGCACGCATCCGCTCCGATTCTCGGCGTGCAGTTCCACCCGGAATCGGTCCTGACCGAGGGCGGCTACCTCATGCTTGCCAACTGGCTGGCCCTCACCGGCCTGCCAGGGGCCCAGGAGACCGCGCGGGGACTCCACCCCATCCTCAAGCTCTCCTAGGAGCGTGGGTCAGTAACGGCGAAGTTTAAAACGCCGACGGATTTCCTGGGCTGGGGTTGTTGGTCTGGGAAAATTGCTTATGAGCGATTTTGATGGTTTGTTTCCCGCGACAGAACTCGAACATGTTGACCTGGTCATGGACGACGGAGTCGAGGCTGGCGCCGGCGTGAACAAGCGGTTCCGGGCGTTCGAGCCGGCGGCCGTGATGTTGGTTCCACCGTCTTTGGATGAGTGGCTGCCGCAGAACCACCTCTCTCGTTTCATCGCCGACATCGTCGAAACTCAAATTGACCTGAAGAAGTTCTACGCGTCCTACGCGAAGTCGAAGGGCCAGCCGCCTTATGACCCTCGGCTGATGGTCCGCGTGCTGCTTTACGGGTATTGCGTCGGGGTTCGCTCGTCACGGGAGTTGGAGCGGGTCTGTGTGGACGTGGTCGCTTTTCGTTGGTTGGCCGCGCAGCAGGCACCGGATTTTCGCTCGATCGCCCGGTTCCGGAAACGGCACCTCGCGAGCCTGGGGAACGTGTTTTTGCAGGCGTTG
>NZ_JASJVF010000004.1:0-48431 GCF_035019805.1 Cryobacterium sp. 10I1 | reverse complement strand
CAGGCGAGGGTGAGGAAGAGTTTCTCGAGCTCGTCGACCGTGAGCGCGTTCGGGGTGTCCGGGTTGTCGATGCAGTCGCGCATCGCGGTGGACACGATCACGAAGCCCGCCTTGTCGAGGGCGCTCGACACCGCGGCAAGCTGGGTCACGACGTCCTTGCAGCTACCGCCGGATTCGACCGCGGCGATCACCGCGCCGAGCTGGCCCTGGGCCCGGCGCAACCGGTTCAGGATCTTCTTCTGGTTCGCGGCGTGCGCGGCCCCCTGCACAGCGGTGGGCTGAACGGCGGCATCCGCTACGGCGACAGTTTCAGTAGTCATCTCAGGCCTTTCCGGAAACGGGCAGCCCGGCGCGCTGCCACGCGTCCATGCCGCCGACGACGTTGATCGCGTCGATGCCCTGCGCCGCGAGGAAGCCGGTCGCCTGGGCGCTGCGCCCGCCGAGGTGGCACACCACGTAGACGGGGCCCGTGCGCGGCACCTCGTCGACGCGCTGCACGAGCTCGCCGAGCGGGATCAACCGCACTCCCTCGGCGTGGACAGTGTCGTATTCGGACTGTTCGCGCACGTCGACGATGGCGGGGTGGTCGAGCGCGGCGAGTTCCGTGACAGTGATTTCCTTCATGCGACGATCCTTTCGGTGGAGAGAGTGGGAACTACGGGGGAAATAGGAGGAGCAGGAGCGACCGCGGCGCGGGGCGACGCGGCGAGCGCCGCGGCCCCCGCCGCCCAGGTTTTGTAGCCTCCATCGAGGTTACGCACCTCACGGCCGAGCTGGCTGAGCAGCCGCGCGGCGGTGTGCCCGCGCTGCCCGACCTGGCAGTGCACCACGAGCGGCCCGGCCGGCAGGTCGCCGAACCGGTCGCGGAGCTCGTCGAGCGGCACATTGATCGCCCCCGGGATACTCCCGGCCGCGAACTCGCCCGCCGTGCGCACATCGACCAACGCCTCGCCCGCGGCGAGCGCCGCGGCCAGTTCGTGCCACTGCAGGCTGCGGGTGGTGCCGGCCGCGAGGTTGTCCGCAACGTAGCCGAGCTGGTTGATCGGGTCCTTCGCCGAGCCGTACTGCGGCGCATAGGCGAGCTCCAGCCGACTGAGAGCGGATGCCGTCAGCCCGCCGGCCATCGCCGTGGCGATCACGTCGATCCGCTTGTCGACCCCGTGACCGCCCACGATCTGAGCGCCGAGGATCGCGTCCGTCGCGGCATCAACCAGGAGCTTGACCGACATCTGCTCGGCCCCCGGGTAGTAACCGGCGTGGTCGCTCGGGTGGGTGTGCACGACCCGGTGCCCCCGGCCGGAGGCCAGCAGGCGCCGTTCACTCCAGCCGACCATGGCGACGGTCGTGCCGAAGACGCCGACGATCGCGACGCCGAAGGCCGGCTCCGCGGCGACGGAGACCCCGGAAGCGCCGGCTGCGCTGTCGGCAATGCTGTCCGCGGCGGCGCGGCCGTGCCGGTTGGCGAGCCCGGCCATCGCGATCCGGGTCGGCCCGCCGCTGATCGCATCGATCTTCTCGGCGCCGTCGCCGACGGCATAGATGAGCGGGTCGCTCGTCCGCTGGGTGTCGTCCACCCAGATCGCACCGCTCTCGCCGATCCGCAGGCCGGCCGCAGCGGCGAGCGAGGTGTCCGGGAGCACTCCGGTCGCCTCGATGATCAGGTCGGCCGCGACATCCGTTCCGTCGCTGAGCAGCACGCGCCCGGCGGATGCGCCCCGCACCGAGGTGTCCACCCGCACGTCCACGCCGTGCGCTTTCAGCACCGCGGCAACCGGGGCCGCCATCTCGGGGTCGAGCGGCCCGAGCACCTGGCCGGCGAATTCGACGGCCGTGACCTGCACGCCGCGCAGGACGAGGTTCTCGACAGCTTCGAGGCCGATGAAGCCGGCGCCGATCACGACGGCGGCGACCGTGGCGGCGGGGCCAGTGACGGCGGAGCCCGGCCCGGACGCGCGCGTGAGGAGCGCGGTGATCTGGTCGACGTCGTCGACCGTGCGTAGGGTGTGCACCGGCAGGTCCGACCCGGCAGGGAGCACGCTGCGGGTCGTCGCCCCGGCCGCGAGCACCAGACGGTCATAGCCTTCGGTCGTGACGGTCCCCGTCACCGTGTCCCGCACGCTGACCGTCCGGGCCGCACGGTCGATGCCGGTGACCTCGTGGTCGATGCGCACGTCGAGGCGGAAACGACTCGCGAGTGACTCGGGCGTCTGCAGGAGCAGCGCCGACCGGTCTTCAATGAGGCCGCCCACGTAGTAGGGCAGCCCGCAGTTCGCGAAGGACACGTAGTGCCCGCGCTCGAATACGATGATTTCTGCCGCTTCGTCGAGCCGGCGCATCCGCGTCGCAGCGGACATGCCGCCCGCCACTCCGCCCACAATAAGAATCTTCATGGCTGAACTATACCCCCATGGGTATAAAAATGTCTGGGTGGCTGTGTGCTCGACAGCAGCCGGGCGGGAACCCCGGCAGTACTCTAGGACTCATGCCCGCCGTACAGAGCCGTTTCGTCGTCCGGTCCTTTGCGACGCTCGTGTTCTTCACGGCCCTCGCCGGTCAATTCTGGCGCAACCTGCTCGGCTGGTGGGGCTTCGGCGCCATCGCGGTCGTGGTTCTCGTCGGCAGCGTGGTGTTGCTCGTGCGCCTGAAGCCGGACTGGGTCTGGTCGAAGTTCCCGCGCTCGATCGGCGTCTTCCTCGTGATCACGACGCTGTCCATCGCCTGGTCCTTCTACCCGGGCGCCTCGGCCATCGGCGTCGCCGTGCTCTGGGCCACGACGATCGCCGCGCTCTTCCTCGCCCTCGTGCTCAGCTGGGCCGAACTGCTCCGCACCCTGGCCGCGGCGCTTCGCTGGGTGATCGCCCTGTCGCTGCTCTTCGAAGTGATCGTCGGCGCCTTCGTGCGGCAGCCGGTGCTCCCGCTCTGGGTGTCCTACCCCGGCGAGAAGATCCCGGACGCGTTCTACTGGTCCCGCGGCCTGCTCTTCCACGGCGGCCCGATCGAGGGCATCGTCGCCAACCGCAACCTGCTCGGTTTCGTTGCTCTCCTCGCGGTCATCGTCTTCGCGGTACAGCTCGCCGCCCGCACAGTCCGGCGCGGCTGGGGCATCGCCTGGCTCGCCGCCGCCGCGGTCGTGCTGGTGCTGACCCGCTCTGCGACCGTGACCCTCGCCGCAGCCTTCGTCGCGATCGTGCTGATCTTCGCCCTCTGGACCCGCAGCCGCGGCCCGCAGCGCCGCCGTCCCGTCTATGTCGCCGCCACGGGCCTCATCGTCGCCGGCGGGGTCGCGGTGGCAACCCTGTCGCCGTGGCTGCTCAGCCTCTTCGGCAAAAGCGAGGACCTCACCGGCCGCCTCGACATCTGGGCGAGCGTCACCGGCCTCGCCGTGCAGCGGCCGGCATTCGGCTGGGGCTGGGTCAGTTACTGGGTGCCGTGGGCCGAACCCTTCGCGGGCCTCGCGAACCGCAAGGGCGTCGTCTACCTGCAGGCGCACAACGCCTGGCTCGACGTCTGGTTCCAGGTCGGGGTGATCGGCCTCATCGCCTTCGTCGCGATCGTCGCCGGCGCCCTCTGGCGGTCCTGGTTCCTCGCGGTCGACCGGCCGCGCACGACCGTCTCCGACACCGCCCCGTACACCGTCTCCGCCCTGCTCCCGCTGCTCCTGATGGCCGCGCTCATCGCCCAGAGTGTCGCAGAGAGCCGGCTGCTCATCGAATACGGCTGGGTTCTCCTCGTGCTCGTCAGCGTCACCACCAAGAGACAGCAGGCCTTGAACCGGCCGATGCCCTAGGCATCCGTGTGGCTGCGAAACACGCCAGACCGGGCGGGGCGGATGCCGGCGGGTAGCCTAGGAAGCCCATGAACTCCCGCGCGCACTCCCCCGAACTACCGAGGGCACTCATGCGGCTCTTCCGGGGCCCGCACTTCGCCACGGCGCTGACCCAGGCGACGATCGCGACAGCGTTCGGCTCGGTCTTCCTGCGCGGGCTGGTCGGCTGGCCCGGCCTGATCGGCGTGCTCGGCGGACTCGTCGTGCTCGCCGCGTTCTCCCTCGTCGCCCGCAGGAAACAGATCGAATGGCACGGGCTGCTGCCGATCTCGATCCTGGTATTCCTCGGCTGGTGCGCACTGTCCTTGCTCTGGACCGGGTACCCGTTCGCGACGGCGATCGGGCTCATCTACCAGCTCGCCTTCGCCTTCCTCGCGCTCTACATCGTGCTCGCGCGCACCATGATCCAGATCGTGCGGGCGACAGGGGACGTGCTCCGGGTGCTGCTCGCGACCTCCGTCGCACTCGAGATCGTCGCCGGACTGCTGCTCGACGCGCCGATCCGGTTCCTCGACATCCAGGGGCATCTTGACGAGCTCGGCCCGATCCAGGGCATCTTCGGCTCCCGCAACGCGCTCGGGTTCGCTGCCCTCATTGCGGGCGTCACCTTCGTCATCGAGCTACGGACCCGGTCGGTGCGGCGCGGGGTGGCGATCGTCTCGCTGATCGGGGCGACCGCCTGCCTCCTGCTCACCGGGTCTCCGGTCATCTTCATCGTCGCGGTCTTCGTCGGTCTCGCCGGTCTCGCCCTGACCTGGCTGCGCAACACCCCCCAGCCGCGCCGTCGGCTGCTGCAGTTCGCCCTCCTCGGCGTGACCGTCGTCGCCGGGGTCGTCGCGTTCCTCACCCGCGGGGCCATTGTCGAAGCGCTCAACGCCCGCAGCGAATTCGGCGTGCGCGCGACCCTGTGGCGGGAGATGTGGCGCCTCGTGGGGCTGCACCCGCTCGAGGGCTGGGGCTGGTCGGGCCTGTGGCCGGGGACCGCGACCCCGTACGGGTGGCTCGACTTCAGCACCCGCCGACACTACGAGACCGGACTGAACGCGTTCCTCGATGTGTACTTCCAGCTCGGCCTGATCGGCTTCCTGAGCTTCCTGGTCCTCGTCGTGCTCGCCTTCTGGCGGTCCTGGGTGCTCGCCTCCAACAAGCGCACCCTCATCTACGCGTGGGCGCCGCTCATCCTCGTGGTGCTGATCGTCACGAGCCTCGCGGAGAGCACTGTTCTCGTGGAGGCCGGCTGGCTACTGCTCCTGATCTGCGCCCTCACGGCCGCGCAGGGCAAGAGCTGGCGCAGCGGACTTCAGCCCAGGCCCCGCCCGCCCGAGACCGACGACGGGGCCGAGTAGAGCTGTCGCTAGCGGGGGCGACGGATGTCGATGGACAGGATCCCGAGGAACATCCCCGACATCGCGGTCTGGAACCCGAGCATCATGAACAGGGCGGCCGGAACCGCGAGCCGCATCGTGTCGACGGGGTCCTGGGCGCCGAATCCGGAGGCGGCCCAGACGCTCAGCTGGAGGATGGCAACGGCGAAGCCGATCACGAAGAGGATCAGGCCGACGATCACGCCGCTTTCGAGGCTCGCCCGCTGGGCGAACCGTTCGAAGGCCCGGCTGCGCGGCAGGTGGAAACCCTCGTGTTGCGCGTAGAGCTTCGTCAGAAGCGCAAAGAGCATCGCCTGGTAGCCCACGACGGCGAGCGCTGCGAGATAGACCTGGCTGGACACGTCGAGGCCCACGGTGCCGATCTGCACCGGTCCGAAGGCGAGCAGGATGGAGCCGAGGATTCCGAGGGCGAACGCGACGGAACCGGGGATCAGGAACAGCCAACGCGGGTTGAAAAGCAGCAGGAACCGGAGGTGGCGCCAGCCGTCGTGCCAGCTGCGGAGGTGCGGCGGACGGCTGCGGCCGTCCTTCTTGAGCGTCGTGGGCACTTCGCTCACCCGGAGGCCGTCGAGGGTCGACTTGACGACGATCTCGCTGGCGAATTCCATGCCAGTCGTGATCAGGCCGAGGTCGAGGATCGACTGCCGGTTGAAGCCGCGCAGGCCGCAGTGGAAGTCGCGGATCTCCGAGCGGAACAGCATCCGCCCGATGGTCGAGAGCACGGGATTGCCGAGATATTTGTGCAGGGGCGGCATGGCGCCGGGCTCGATGCCGCCGCGGAACCGATTGCCCATCACGAGTTCGTCGCCGGCCCTGAGCCGTTCGACGAATTGGTCGAGGGAGCTGAAGTCGTAGCTGTCGTCGGCGTCACCCATGATCACGTAGGTACCTTTGGCTGCTTCGATGCCGCCCATCAGGGCGTTGCCGTAGCCCTTGGCCGCGACGTCGACGACGCGGGCGCCGTGCTCGATCGCGATCTCCTGCGATCCGTCGGTGCTGCCGTTGTCGGCGATGACGACTTCTCCGCGGACTCCCGACCGCGCCAGGTAACCCTGGGCTTTGTCGATGCAGATCGCCAGCGTCTCGGCCTCATTCAGGCACGGCATGACGATGGACAGTTCGAGCTCGGCGACAGACGTGTCGGACATCATTTCCTTCGGGACGGCGGTTACAGCTAATCCTTCACCCTAGACGAGTGGAACACGGATGCCGCGCGGGGCATCCGCCTGCACGCGCCCGAACGATGCGGCGATGACCCACACTGCGGTCACGGTATACCCGGAGATGACTCCGGCCACGGCCGCCCACGACCCGGTCAGGACCGGCGTGCCCGCGACCATGACGATCAGGCCAACGACCAGGCCGACGACCGAGGCGGCCGTCGCAACCCGGGTGCGCCCCGTCGTCAGCAGGTATGCCGTGGCGACCAGGGAGATCGAGAAGGCGAAGACGCCGATCAGGAGGAAGGCCATGATCGGTGCGGCTTCCCGGTAGGTCGCGTGGAAGACGACGTCGACGACGATCGGGCTGGCGAGGGCGACAGCTCCGAAGACGGCGCCGAGGCCGAGGAACATCACTCCGAACACCATCAGGTACCGACGCCGCGAGGCGACCCGATCGGCCGCCACCCACTCGGTGAAGCGCGGGATGAGCACCTGGGTGATGGCCTGGCTGAGCATCGACGCGGGGGTGGCGAGCGACATCGCCGCGGCGAACAACCCGGCCGTGAGCGGTGGCTCGACGATGAATACAAACACCATCGCGAACTGGATCAGCCCGTTCGAGGCGAGCAATCCGAGGGAATTCCAGGAGATGAACTTCAGGATGCGCGCCGGCTCCAGCCCGCTCTCCTGCCGGAGCTCGTCGTGGCCGAGGTGTGCGCCACGGAGCGAGTGCAGCGCGAAGACGGCGTAGCCGATCGCGATCGGCCAGAGGAGCGCCCCGGGAAGGCGTGTCACCAGGACGATCGTGAGGAGCCCGATTGTCGTCGCCGAGGAGATCACGTCCCAGATTGCCGCAGACGTGATCCGGCCGAGGCCGACCTCGATCCCCCGCGCGAGGACATAGCCGGACCACGTCACGATCAGCACCCCGATCGCGATGGTGTCGCCGATGTCCGCCCCGAGCGCGATCATGGCGACAGGAAGCCCGATCAACAGCATTCCGGCGCAGGAGATCCAGAACGAGCGCTGGATCAGGCGGAGGGCGGGAACAGGAGAATGGCCGAGTGCACGCTCGTGCGCGAGGAAGTGCGCTGCCGCGTTTCCCGCCCCGGTCGGCCAGAGCAGCGAGAGGATCAGGGCCAGGGCGATCCAGGCCGAAACGTGAGCCAGATCCTCCGGCCCCATCACGCGGCCGATCAGCACCGTGTAGGCAAAACGGGCCAGTCCCTGAGCGAGGACACCACCGGTGGAGATGGCTGCCTGGGACATGAGCGAAGATGGTTTCACCTGTGAATGCTACTCGGCGAACACGGAAGCAGCGGTTCCGAAACCGGATGCCGCGAGGGAGAACCGCGTGACACTCGACATCATGATGCCGTTCTACGGCCGCGTCGACCATTTCCGCATTGCCGTGGAGAGCGTCCTCGCGCAGACGGATCCCGACTGGCGTCTCGTCGTCATCGACGACTGCTATCCCGACGTCACGGCCGGCGAGTGGCTCGTCGGCCTCGCAGATCCGCGGATCGTCTACCGGCGCAACCCGGTGAACGCGGGCATCAACGTGAACTTCCAGGCCTCGATCGACCTGGCCGTGAACGAGTGGCTGACCATCTTCGGCTGCGACGACGTGATGCTGCCCGGCTATGTCGCCCGGGTCAAGGCGCTCGGCCAGGCGCATCCGACCGCGGACTTCATCCACCCGGGCACCCGGGTCATCGACGGCGACGGCCGGGTCTACCGGCCGCTCGTCGACCGGATGAAGGCGCTCTACCGCCCGCACGTGCGCGGCACCATCGAGCTGGGCGGCGAGAAGCTCGCCGTGAGCGTGACGAGGGGCAACTGGATGAACTTCCCCGCGATCGCCTGGCGCCGCTCGGCCGTTGCCGCGGTGGGGTTCCGGCCGAACCTCTCGGTCATCCAGGACCTCGGCCTCGCCCTCGACGTGGCGTTCCAGGGCGGCAGCCTGCTGCTCGACGACGAGGTCGTCTTCGAGTATCGCCGCCATGCCTCGAGCGTCTCGTCGTGGCGGGCGGCGGAGGGCAGCAGGTTCGTCGAGGAGCAGCGCTTCTTCCGGGCACTCGCGGCCGAGTTCGAGGAGCACGGCTGGCCTCGGGCGGCCCGCACGGCCCGCTGGCACATCTCCTCGCGGATCAATGCCCTCACGCGCCTGCCCGAGGCCGTCTCCGCCCGTCAGACGGCCGGCATCCGCATTCTGGCCAGGCACGCCCTCGGCCTGAGCCTCGCAGAGCCAGCCGAACGCCGGTAGGTGCCGGCGAGAGCCGGGCGGCGTGTTTCTAGCGCGGGACGACCTGGTAGATCTCCAGGGTCGCCTTCGGCAGCTCGAAAGCCTGCACGGGCTTCAGGCAGGTCGAGTCAAGACGGTGATCGTCTGCGAGCACGTAGCCCACGTTCGCCTGTGCGAACACGGAGCAGGCGTCGAAGGTGACCCGGATCTGGTCCTCAGCGGGATTGGAGACCACGGGCTCCCCGGGGCCCGCGACCCAGCTCACGCCGGCGAGTCGGTTCCACTGGAAGGCGTACTGGTTCGCCGGGTCGATGACGCCCCACATCGCGCGGGAGGGTGCACCCTGGAAGCCGTTCTCCGCACGCACGCCGGACTCCAGCAGCACCGCAGTCGTGAGTCCGCCGCCGATACCGACCCAGGTCTTCGGCGCCGAAGCGTCGAGGGCGACGACGGCCCTGGACACCGCCGTCTCGCGCAGATCGAGCACCCCGCTGTAGATCGGGTTGGTCAGGCCAGAGCCGGCGATCGTCACGATCAGGAACGCGGTCGCGGCGAGCCTCGGCTGACGCCGCGCGGCGAAGTAGATGGCCGCCGCTGAGAGCAGCGCCCAGAGCCACCAGAGCTGCACGGCCTCGAGCATTCCGGGGAGGTGCCGGATGGCCACGTATCCGATCGCGGCCTGGGAGAGCGCGAAGAGGCCGGCCGAGATCGCGGCGATCCAGAAGCCTGCGCGCACCCGGTGTTCGTCGAGGTAGCGCAGCACGTAGGCGAGCAGGCCGAGGGACGCAAGCCCCATGCCCAGCCGCACGCGGTTCTGGCTGGTCTTGTCGAGCAGCAGGAGCCGTGCGATCGCATCCCATCCGGGCACGTACAGGTAGGCGAGCAGCAGCAGGACCACGGCGGTGAGCCCGATGAGCGTCCAGGGCAGCATCCGCTTCGCCCTGGCCTGCCTGAACACGATCCAACCGACGACAGGCAGCAGGTAGATGCCGATGTAGAAGAAGGTCGACGCTTCAGAGCCGTTCGCTCCGAGCAGGCCTGGGCGCTGCGCATTGAGAGTCTGCGTGAACGAGGATCCGATCGCCGAGGCGAAACTCAGCAGGCTGCCGCCACCGGTCGGTGTCACCCGGTTGCCCGGGTACGTGGTGCCGAGGAACGCCTCGACGGTCGTGAGTTTGGTCGCGAGCCAGAGAACCGTGACGGCGGATGCCGCAACGCCGGCCACGAGCACCGGTCCGACCCGCGAGAGCACTGCCCGCAGCCCAGGGTTCTCCCGGCGACGCTCGACCACGAGGCCGATGGCGAAGAACAACACGACAAGTACCGCCGGAACGATGAAGGGCACGTAGATGCCCGTCGCCATGACCACCGTGAGGAAGCCCACGAGGGCCGCCCAGCCCCATCGGGACCGCAGGGAGCTGCTCGAGAACGCGTGCATCAACGCCGTCATGGCGGTGAGTGCCCACACGACCGGCCACAGCGTCGTGGACAGGTACCACCACTGGAAGAGCGGGCTGTAGAGGAATCCGACTGCGATCATCGCGGAGACGCCGGGCCGCCTGGGCAGCAACGTGACGAGGAACATGTACGCGGCGGCCGCGAGCGCGAGCCCGGGCAGCCACCACTTGAAGGCGATCGCGTGGTCGACGTCCATGACCATGAATCCCCAGAGGTGCGGCCGGAAGGCCACCGTCCAGTCCACCCGGGGCAGGTCCTGCGGCAACGTCGCATCCATCCCGCCGGGGAACGTCTCGTTCACGAGCGGAAGCCCCTGCTGCACCTGGGCGATCGCCCACACGGTCTGCACGTTCCATTCATCGGACCTGGTGAGCTGTGGCGTGCCCGCGATCAGGCTCGAGTCGCTGCCGTAGGCGATCTGGCTGTGGAAGACGCCCGAGGACGACCCGTTGATTCCGAGTGCGACGAGCACGATGCCCAGGATCAGGAGCAGCGCGGGGAAGGCGAGGAGGACCCGCGTGCGCGGCAGGCCGTCCGTGCCCGGTTCGGTGAACCGCCGATAGCCGTCGCGCCAGGCGTGCAGTCGCGATCGCCCGACAACGGGCGTCAGATCCTGTGGCACGGCGAGTTCCTCCATCACTTGCGCGGAATACGTCCGCATCGGGGCCACGGGCACCCCCGGCGCCGGCCCTCACCCAGAGTAGACGATTGGTGACAGAGCCATCGAAAGGGCCTAGACGGGCTGCACAAGGTCGCGCAGCACGTCCTGGGCGCCACGCCCGAACCGGGCGTAGCGTCCGGTACGCCACTCACGGACAACGGGGAGGATGCGCGCCGCGTACGCTGCGGGCAATGAACTGCGCACGACTTCGTGGGCAAGCTTGCCTTCGAGCAGGTACAGGACGCTGGGTTCGGCGGTCGGCCCCAACAACGACGGCGCTCGCTCGGCCAATGCCCGAGCACGCGCAAGGAGCCGCCTGTTCCGCTCCGTACGTGGCGCTCGGAGCCTGCCGAGCCGTCCGGCGGTGTCGAGATTCGTGACGCCGATCTGGTTGGCATCGTGCTGGCGGTAGTCCACGAGTTGCTCGTCGAGCAGATCCATCGTTCCCGTCAGCGCCGCGACCATTGCCAGCCATTCGTCGTGCACCCAGGCCGCCGGAAACGGCCGTGCCCCCTCGAGGAGCTCGCGACGCACCATCATGGTCGCCCCCGTCACGATATTCCGCTGCACCAGCAGCTCGAGGGCCCGCCCGTCGTGTTCGAGGGCTTTGGCGACGTCGGCGACACCGAGGGTCTGCAGCAGGGTCATCCCCAGCGGATGCCCGTCGCCGTCGACCAGGCGGGCGTCGGTGTGCAACAGCACCAACTCCGGCCTGCGGGTGAATTCTGCCGTCATGAGTTCGAGCCGACGTGGATGCCAGATGTCGTCCTGGTCGCTCAGCGCCAGAATATCGCCCGAGCATGCGCCGAGGGCCTGTTCGAAGTTCCCGGTCACGCCGAGCCCGCTCGCGTTGCGAATCACCCGCACCTCGATGGCGCTCAAGGGATTGCGGGCACGCCACTCCGTCACGACGGACTCCACGAGTTCGGGGGTCCCGTCAGTCGACGCGTCGTCGGAGACCACGATCTGGGCGGGAGGCCGAGTCTGGCCGAAGATGCTCCGGAGCTGCTCCGTTACGTATGCCGCCCCATTGAACGTGCACATGGCAACCGACACGGGCGATCGCGACTCAGCGCTCGTCACCTCGGATTCCCATCACGTGGGTGACGGGCGGGCGAAATAAGGGAATCACAGTGAGCGCGCACGGTCACTTCTCCGGTGAATCAGGATTCACGCTTCGTGTGTCCGATTCCGACCCGGACTCTCCAGAAGACAGCTCTCCTTCGACTTGGCGCAAACGGAGCTCCAAGAGCGCCACCGATTCCGCGAGATTGCGGCACCTTTCCTCGACACGGGTCAGTTCCGAGCTGTGCTGGAGGCACACCAGGAACAGGATCGCAATACTGACGAAGAACACCAGATTGGTCGGAATCTTGATTCCGACCAATTGAGCCGCCCACTCGAGCGTGACTGGAAAGACACCCGCGAGGAGTGCCAGCAGTCCCGCTCCCAGCCACCAAACCGCGTGCCGTTCGCGCAGCTGCCGTCTGCGGAGTAGCTCGACAACGATCACAAGAATCACGAGCGCTGCCGCTATCCCGAGATAGTAGCTTGTAATGGTCATGGTCAATCGACGCTTCCGTGCGGGAGGTGCGCCGGTCTGATCAGTGCGAACACCAGTGCGATCATTGCGCGGCCGAGATAGACCGCGGATCGTGCCGGACTGTGCGAGGCGACTCCGCCCGAACGGGGTCGCATCGACACGGGAACCTGAGCGATCCGACAGCCCTCGCGAATGGCGATGACGAGAGACTCGATCGTGTCACCCAGATACTCCGCAGGATAGTGATCGGCGAACAATTTCACCGCTCGCGGACCGCTGGCGCGCAGGCCAGACGTCGTGTCAGTGAGCCTGGTGTGGGAGATCCGGCTCAACATTGACGAGAGCGTGAGCATCGCCCACCGGCGGGGGCCGCTAGCCTCGTAGACTCCGGCTCCCGCGAATCGCGCGCCGATCACGAGGTCCGCTTCGTCGAGCTTCGCCAATAGTGGACGGACGTCGGCCGGATCGTGCTGGCCATCCGAATCGATTTGGACGACATTGGCATAGCCGTGTTCGCGGGCGTATTTGAAGCCCAGCCGCATAGCTCCGCCGACACCCAGGTTGAAGGGAAGAACGGCAACGATTGCTCCTGCGGCACGTGCGGCTTCCGCAGTGGTGTCCGAGGACCCATCGTCGACGACTAGGCAGCCGACGCCGGGGAGTTGACTGAATACCTCCTGGACGACGTCGCCGACGGATTCTTCTTCGTTGAACGCCGGCATCACTATCAGTGTTTGCTCCAGCGTCGTCTTCACAGGGTCCATCCTAAGGTTGGCCCGCGTGGTCGGCAGGCGAGCCGAGCGCCGAGGTCGCACTCGCGACGACCGCGAGGTACTCTTGCGCGCGGGCGTGCCAGGACCAGCGCGCCTCCAGAATGTCCCGGGGAATGAGCGGCAGCGGATGCTTCAGGGCCTCCACAACCGCCCCGACGAGGGCTTCATAGGAGGAATCTGCAACCTCGCGGATCGGTCCGCCGTCTGCGCGGAGCGGCTGAACAGAGGGGACAGGGAAGGATACGATCTGCGCGGCTGTCGCCGTGGCCTCGAGGAGGGTGATCTGGAAGCCCTCAGCAAGTCGGCTGGGGTTCACGAGCACCGAGGAGTTCAAGACCGTCCTGATCGTCTCGACTGGGGCATGTCCGTGAAGCGATACGAACGTATCAATTCCTCGAGACTGGATTCGCGCCTTCAGCGCGGGCAGGTCAGGCCCGTCACCCAGGATATGCACCGACAGGTTGTTGAACCCCTTTTCGTCTATCAGTTCCGCGGCCAGGTCGATGAAGTCTTCCCAACCCTTGCCACCGACGAGGCGGCCGAGGAAGGCGATCCCTGTTGGTGCGCGATTCGCTACGACGACAGGCCACTCCTCAAGCCGGAGCGCGTTGTGAAACACCTCGGCCTTCACTCCCGCGAGCACGTCAACGAACTGGATGACGGGCTCGGAAACGGCAAGGACACAGGTAGCGCCCCGGAGCACGGCGCGCCCGAATGTGAGATCGACGATCCGGGAGGCGAGCTGAATCGCCCTCGACGGTGACTTGACGAAACCCGCGCCATGCTCGGTGTGGATCACGGGGACGCCCATTCGGCGTGCCGCCCGCAGCCCGACGAAGGACATCGGAAAGAAGCGGGTATGGGTCGAGACCACCGTGACGCCGAGCCGGCCGAGCTGGCGGCTCAGCCGTCGTGAAGTACCCCACATGGGAAAAGAAATCACGGATGCGATCGGCAGGTGCATCCGGAGCCTGATGACCCGGACGCCCGCCTCTGTGACGTCCGAAGCCTCGGGAGCGAGAGAAACGACCGTGACGGTCGCCCCGGCGTCCTTGAGTTCGTTCGCCAGTTGGAACACATGACTCTCGAGCCCCCCCAGTCTGGGGGGGTAACTATTGACGATAATCGCAATGTGAACGGCTTCACTATGGGTGTCTTCGACGTCCAACGTCTACATTCCCCCTGCTTTGACCAGCCTCGGAACGATTCTATAGGTACGGCCGCGAGCGCGACGCTCATCATTACAATGGAATGACTGCGGAGGCAACAACCCTTGCTACCGACCGAGGATGCGCCGGCCGGTAAGCTCACGACGTGACTCAGGCGACGCAGCAACGCACTCGAACGAGACTTCTGGCAACGATTCTGACACCGATCATCGGACTTATGGCGCTCCTGAGCTGGGCAGTGGCCTCACCGGTTGGGGCTAGCCCGGATGACGACTACCACCTGAACAGCATCTGGTGCGGAGACGGCATCCGCGAGGGACTCTGCGCGCCCGGTCCGACGGATGACGAGCGTGTCGTCCCCGTACCTCTGGCGGCCTCGCCCTGCTTTGCTCTCAAGCCGAATCTCAGCGCTTCCTGCCAGAAGGACGGGCTGACCTCCGGCGGTTACGCGTCGGTCGCGACCAAACGCGGCAACTGGACAGGCGACTACCCGCCGCTCTTCTACGCGGTGATGGGCGCCTTCGCCGGTCAGGACATTCCCCTCTCCGTCATTCTTATGAGGGTGTTCAACGCTGTGCTCTTCGTGGGCATAACCACTGCCCTCTACTTTCTGCTGCCGTTCAGGAGACGCCCGATTCTGGCGTGGAGCCTCGCTATCACGCTGGTGCCCCTTGGCATGTTCCTTATACCGTCCACCAATCCCAGCAGCTGGGCCCTCATCTCTGCGGGAACGCTCTGGATCGCTCTACTGGGATTCTTTGAATCGAGTGGTCAACGACGCCTCGGCCTCGGTCTTTTGGCTACCCTGGCGACCGTGATCGGAGCCGCAGCCCGTGCTGACGCCGCCATATACGCCATCCTCGCGATCGGCGTGGTCGTGATGCTCTCGGCACGGCGCGAACGACGATTCATCGTGTCGTTGGCACTGCCCATTGCGCTCGTGTTGATCGCAGGGTACTTCTACTTGTCGTCCGGCCAGTCCTCGATCGTTGAATCCGGGCTCGTCTCCGGCAACGTTCGAGGAGACTGGAAGCAACTGCTATTCGTGAACATCTTGAACGTGCCGACCCTCTGGGCGGGCGCCCTGGGTTTCTGGGGAATCGGCTGGCAGGACACTGTTCTCCCAAGTGTCGTGTGGGTTAGCACGATCGCAGTCTTCAGCGCGCTCGTCTTCACCGGAATGCGCACTATGGGTCGACGAAAGGGTTTGGCGACGGCTGGAATCTTCGGGGCCATGTGGGCCATCCCCACGTATGTCCTTGTCCGCTCCCATGCCTACGTCGGTGAGCAATTCCAGCCCCGATACATACTGCCGCTGATGATCTTGCTCGCCGGGCTCGCCCTCTTCAACTCGAATGGCCGTGTCTTGAAGCTCGCCAGATTTCAAACGATCCTCGTTGTCGTGGCCCTGAGCCTGGCCAACTCAGTCGCCCTGCATTTCAACATCCGCCGCTACGTCACCGGCGCCGACGCGATCGGCTGGAATTTGAACGCCGGCGTCGAATGGTGGTGGGCCGGCGCGCTGTCGCCGATGGCCGTCTGGGCCATCGGGTCAGTCACATTCGCGGGGGTGGTCGCGGCGTTGTTCTGGCGCCTCCTCTCACCTGCTCAAGCAGAGACGCATACGTTCTCGCGGGTGAACTAACGACGAACGGGACCAACTCGGCCTTTCTCGTCCTATCCCGTGACAACTTTACAGCCGAGGAGCGCGTTCGAACCGGGGCCGACATTGATTGCGTACACGCAAACGTTGTGGGATCCGAGAGTGATCGCGGTGGTGAAACCGTAACCATGATTGGGACCGTATGCCGGGTAGACGGCTGCGAAGTCCAGACGTTCGTTGGGCGCCGTGATCGGCGTTCCACTCGCATCGACGTAAATGTGCACCGGGATCGGCTGAGCGGTATCGGGGTCATAGGCCCACCCTGAAACCGAGAGCTTTCCGTTAGTGGCGGAGAGCGAATCGATGACGCCGACCGGCGAGCCGCTCATCGCCGTCACTGTTTTGCAGCCCAGCTCCTGATTCCCTCCGGGACTCACGACATCGATTCCGTAGGAGCACACTCGATGGACGCCGGGCGTTGCTGCGAAGGTGATCGCGTAGCCATGCGACGAGCCGTAGCCGGGGTAGGCGGCGGCGACATCGGGCCGTGATCCTGTGGCCGAGCCTGCAACTCCGCTCGAGTCAGAGTAGACGTGCACGGGTATTGATGCCGTTGTATCGGGATCGAATGCCCACCCGGCTGCGGTGATCGTTCCGGGGCCGACGGACACCACGTCAAGGGTTCCAACTGGCGCGCCACTGAGAACTGTGACGGTCTTGCAACCCAGGAGGGTGTTGGACCCGATTCCGGCAGATTCAATCCCGAATGCACAGACCGTGTGCACCCCCGGGGCGACAGTGAGACTTCGACTGTAGCCGTGCTGTGGCCCATACCCGGGATAGATCTGAGCAACGTCGGAACGGGAGTCGTCTGCAACGAAAGCCGCACCTGCGGAGTCTACATAGATGTGGACTGGGATCGATGCCGACGTGTCGGGGTCAAAAGTCCAGCCCGTCACGGTGATGGCGCCCCGGGACGCGCTCACAGAGTCAAGGACCCCCTGTGGGGAGCCCACCTGAGCGACGAGGTCGCTACACGTGAACAGCGTATTTGTTCCCGGGCCCTGATTGATCCCGAAAACGCATACGTGCTGATTGCCCGCTGTGGTCGTTTTGAGCGTGACATCAAAGCCGTGCGCGGACCCGGCCGACGGCCACATCGCGCCGACGTCTGGTCGATTGTTGCTCGCAACGATCGCCGTGCCGACACCGTTGACATAGACATGCACCTGGATGGAATCCGATGTGTCCGGGTCAAACGCCCAGCCGGCGACCCGGATGCCACCGGGTACGGTCGTGAGAATATCGACACTGGCGACGGGGTTCCCCGCCGAGTTGGGCGAACCGAACCAGTTGTTGTAATAGACCCAGAAATTGCGATTTCCATAGGAGGAACAGCTGTCGCCGGTACCGCCAAGGTTTGCCAACGCTGCGGCGTCCGGCTGATATGGCGTGTAATAGTACAAAGCTGCCGTGGCGTTGTTCTTGATCTGAATCGGGCTCGATCCACAAGCAGTATTGGGGTGGTACTGAATGTTTGACATCTGTCCAACGTGCAGTGAAGTGTGGGATCCGAGTGGATTGCCGTACCAGGCAAATTGCCGAGCGGCCGAGAACACCTGGATGAAGAATCCGTAGTAAGCGGAGTCACACGGCGCCGTATCCGGGCAGCCCTGCCCGAGGGCATTTCGAAGTTCCGAAGCAGAGGGAGCATTGTCCGTCACCAGACCTTGTTCCTTCTGCAACGTGACCAACAAGACCTTCGCGCTGATCGTGCAGGCCTGCTGAACCTTGTAGATGATCCGCGCAGCAGACTCGCCGGCTTCGCCTGAGTATGTTGCGCAGGTGCCGAAGCTGAGTGTCGTTGTAGGGGTGTCCACCCGAAGCACGTTCAGACACAGCGAATTCTGGCAGGTTCCAACCTTGGCATCCAAAAAAGCCTGGATCTGATCCTGTGACATTGCGTCGCGGACATAGAAATTCTGGTCGGAGATGATATATCCGGGATCGAACTGGCTGCCGCTGAGGGCTTGCGCAGGTTGCGGCATAGCCGTGAGAACAGTCCCGATCAGGCCGACGACCACGAGGGCAGTCAGCATTCTTCGTGCTTTGTCGAGCATGTCCGTGCCTCCGGTACCGACCGTGCGTCGTCAGCACGGCATCAGGTGGGCAACATTCTCTCGGGAAGGAGGACACGACCGCACGGGCAACACTACGCGAGGGGAAGCACATTTGGGGACTTCCCAGGCTGGGTTCCCCCGCTTAGGGGGTATGGTCTACCACCGACCCTGAGGGCACAAGCAAGCTGTCCTCGCCACGGGAAGGTACGAACACCCTGAAGCTAAAACAGGTAGGGATCTCGTCCCGGCCGACCCCATCGCTCGAAGATCATCTTGTCCTCAAAGGAATGCACCGTCGGGTTCCGTGACCGTGACTCAAAGTGGAAGAGCTCCAGGTTCGCGAGCCACACCAGCCGGAAGCCCGCTTGGTCAACCTTCTTGCAGAGGTCGACGTCGTTGAAGCTTCCGGGGAACAATTCGGAGAAACCGCCGATGGCCGTGAAGACCGAACGAGGCATCGCTACGCACGCAGCAGTGAGGCCCGACGATTCACGGTTGACGATGAGGGAACAAAATGCGCCGAAAGAGTCCTGCTCTGAGCCCATGTACGCATGTGTGAACTGACCCATGTGATGGAGGTGTCCCGCATGCTGAATGAAACCATCCTCAAACAGCAGTTTTGCACCGGTCATTCCCACGTCCGGCTCGTTGAGTGGAGAGATCAAGTCGCCGATGAACTCGTCGCTGATGACCTGCGTATCGTCGTTGAGAAAGATGAGCACATCCCCGCGTGCCGCAAGAAAGCCTTCGTTGCATTTGCGGCTGAAGTTGAACGGACGATCGAAGGGCACGAGCGTGAGCCTGTCCCCCGCAATCTCGACGAGGTCCGTGAGCACTTCAGCAGGGGTATCGGTGTCATGGACCACGACGATTTCGAGGTCCTCGTGGCGCGTCTTGGCAAGCACCGAACGCACAGCTTCGACAACGAATACCCGCCGTTGGCCCCAGACAAAGCCAGCAGTTCCGCGGGTCGGGATGATTACGCTCACAGAACGCTTGAGCTCTGGCTCTCGCTCGATCCGATATGTGCCTGAATTCACCCCTCGGTAGGCAACGCCAGCTATACCGACTCGAGCGAGGTGGGCGTTGACGGCGCGAACGCCGGCATCCCACGTGTATGGCTTGTTCGCAGGGTCAGCGGCCGTCGAACCGGCAATGACACGCCAATGGTAGAGGACCTCTGGGATGTGGACGATTTGGCGAGCCTGTTCCGTCACGCGTAAAACAAGGTCGTGGTCCTGCGAGCCCTCGAACTCTGATCGGAATCCGCCGACTTCACGGACCAGGTCGGTGCGCAAGACAGAAAGGTGACCCGTGTACATCTGACCGCGAAGTCTCTCCGGGGACCAGTCGGGCTTGTCAAACTGGTCGTAATACTCCCCTCCGGCTCCGAGCTTGTCTTCGTCAGAATAGACATAGTCGGCACCGGGGGTCTTGCGGATCACCTCGTACATGAGTTTGAGTGCACGTGGCGCAAGAAGGTCATCGTGATCGAGCAATGCGAGGAAGGTGCCTCGGGCTGCGTCGATCGCATCGTTGGATGCCTGAACGATTCCGCCGTTCGATACGCGCTCGATCACTCGAATTCGTTCGTCCCTCTCCGAAGCTCTGCGCAAGAGCTCTCGAACGGCAGGGTCTGGTGAACAATCGTCGACAAGGACAAGTTCCCAGTCCCGAAAGGACTGGCCGAGAACGGAGTCGATGGTTTCCTGAAGGACGTCGACGGGCGCGTTGTAAACCGGTGTAAGTACCGAGAAGAATGGGTTGCGCAGTGTGCTTGTTTGGGCGGGGGCCGGCTGGCTCATTTGAGAAAGCGCCTCTTGGCACGCTTAGCTAGCGCGACTGGTGCTATCACCATGCGACCGATTCGCCATGTTGTCGAACCCCTCGTCAGTGCGAGGTCCTGTGCGCTTCGATCCCGAATACGCATAATCTCCGCCTCGGCACGGTCACGTTCGTGGATGAAGTCGATCCGAGCCTGAACCAGTTCGGCTCGAAGCCCGAGCTCCATATCCCTGCTGATGAGCTGGGCATGGGTCGAATCACGCAGGCTTGCAACCAGCAGGTCCCGCTCGCGACGTACTTCAGCGCATTCCGGATCGCTACACCGTGGCGGGTTGGTCTCTGCGGCACTCATCTTCACACTCTCGTCGCTTTTCATTTCAATTTTCAGCTTACCGATTGGATGCGTATGGCCCGGCTAGCAGTCACCGTTGCATACTCCCCATTAGGGGGCTATTCGCCAGCGGCCTTCTTGCGCGCTTGCCTTGCCTGCACGCGTTCGATGACTGCGCCTGGTCCACCTTGCCGGAAGTAGTACGCGACCCGTCCGAAGTCACGACGAAGCCCGGTGTGGCGAACAACCTCAAGTTTCGGAGTCTTCTGCGCGCCCAGCTTGCCTCGCTTGTCCTTCTTCTCGACAGCCAGCTTCTTATCAGCAGCGTGTTGGGGAGCTCGGCAGAATTCCACCAGCGGAGCGAGTGCCTTGTCCCAGGTGAAGGATTGGCGAACGCGGGCTACGTTATTGCGCGCAGCCAAGACTGATTCATCATCGTAGAGATAGGTCGCGATCGCCGCTGCAAGAGCGTCAACATCTCGTTCGGGAACTGCGGCCCCCAGCGATTCGCCGGCTACCAGGCTTCCGAAGGAATCACCATCCGTCGTCACGATAGGCAATCCAGCCCAGAGATAATCGAGAATTCGGGTCCGGAACGAGAACGTCGTTTCGACGTGCTGGAAGTGGGTCGACACTCCGAGGTCAGCCTCAAGAAGGTAGTCCTGCCTGTCCTCGTACGGCACCCACGTCTCATTGAAGAAGACGTGCTTCCCAGAGAGTCCAAGTTCATCGGAGAGTGCCCTTGCCGCGCCAACGACCTCCATCTCCGGCACAAGCGGGTTCGGGTGCTTGACGCCCATGAAGAAGAGTCGAATGTTGGGGTGCTCCACGGCAAGCTTCGCGACTGATCGGATCAGCGTGTTCGGATCGAACCAGTTGTAGATCCCCCCACCCCAGATGATGATCTTGTCGTCCGCTCCGATTCCCGGAACCACACCACGCATTGCCGGGTGGAGATGCACAGGTTCTTCTGAGGGGATCCCAAAGGGTGCCACTGCAATCAGGGTATCGAGGTCGTTGTCCCGCGAGTAGGTGTAGGGGTTGACCCGCCCGAGCGCGGAGAGCTGGCCGAGCCAGAAGTGCCGCTGTCGTTCGCTGGCGCAGAGGAAGAAATCCCCGAGGAGAAGCTGGTGGTTGAGGGCATCCTTCGCCTCGGTGACCTGCTTGTCCCAGAGAGCCAGTGTCTGGCCACGGCCCTGTTCCAGCTGCTCCAGCTGGAGCGGGTCGTACACGTCAACGACGAGCACCTTCTTGGACGTCTCAAGGCTGGGGAACAGTTCCAGGGCGTGTCCCTGCACGATGATCACATCGGCCCATTTTTCGTGTTCGTCGACCGAGCTGGGGTGGTGATGCGAAATAACGCCGACCTCAACCATGTCGTCCAGGGCCACAGCCTTCGACATGCTCAGGAGGCGTACGTCGTGATCTTCCGACAGGAGCTTGGCGATGTTCCACGCCCGGATAGCCGGGCCTGCCATCCTGTAACCGACGGGGTCGCCCGTGATGACAAGAATGTGCCGGCGGCCGACAATGCTCAACTGACCGAGATTGTCCACGATCTTTTCGTAGCCACGGAGATAACCCTCGATCGGATAGGCGGGCTCGTCAGTGTTGCCGAAGAGGCTCTTCAACTGCCGGTCCGACACAGCACGGGTCTCCTGCACTTTCGCACGGGCCGCACGCATTTCGGGAAGCAATTCGACGAACTGGTCGACTGCATAAATGCCGGCCATCGTCTGCTTGGAGATCGGAAGAGTCGCCTCATCATCGTTGCCGGGCTTGCGAATATCGAGGGACGTCGAGTCCAGACTTCCGCGTGCCACAGCTCGCCGTGTAGCCAGGAGGAGCGCGCCGGGGAAGACCTGGGCAAGAGACTCATCGTCGAGATTCTTGTACAAGGTGTAAAGCGCGTTCCGCTCGAGAAGATAGGTCTCGCGAAAATTGCCGAACTTGTTCATCGAGGCGTGGTGCTTGTGGAATGCAAGCGACTTGGGTTGGAACCGGAACCGATACCCGAGAAGGTTCAGCCGCCAGCCGAGGTCGACATCGTCATAGAACATGAAGAACGAATCATCGAATCCGCCGAGCTCATGGAAGACCGACGAGCGGATGAACATCGCGGCGCCGGTGCCGAAGAGCACGTCCTTTTCGTCGTCCCAGGCTCCGCGATCGGTCTCGCCGGCGTGCGGCTTGTAACCCATGCCATACCAAGTGATCGAGCCGTCAATATAGTCAACCTTGTCGCCGTCCCAGTCCAGAACTTTGCTAGCGACAGCGCCGATGTTCGCTCCGCCGGAGAACGTGGCGATTGCTTCTCTGATCCAGCCGATATCGGGCCGGGCGTCATTGTTGAGGAAAGCCACGAATTCGCCAGTAGAGCGGGCCACGCCGAGATTACACCCGCCGGTGAATCCCGTATTAATCTCGGATTCGACGAGAACGACGTCTCCTGCTATGTCCTGAAGTCGGACCAAGCTGTCATCGCCGGATCCGTTCTCCACGACGATGATCTCCAAGAGCTCCCTCGGCCAATCGAGTTCAAGAAGACCGCGCACACACTCGATCGTGTCTTCAGCACCCCGAAAGTTGACGAGAACGACGGACACGACACCTGGACGTTGTTTCTTCAAAAAACACACCTCGTTGAATTGGACGGCAACCACAGGAGTCTACCAAGCTGTCGAAAACGCCCGGACTCGGACATTTCCCCAGTGGCATGGGCGGGATGTCTAGGCTGCGGCGCCCCCGGGCAAGGACGCGAGATAGGAGTCGATCGTGGCCTGAGCATCCCCATCCGTGACGAGCTCGCCGTGGTTCAACCACGCAGCACGGTCACACATATCGCTCACCATACTCATGGAGTGGCTGACCAGAATGACCGTTCGGCCGGCGGTCTTGAAATCGATGAACTTCTGCTTGCACTTCTCTTGGAATTCCGCGTCACCAACGGCCAGCACCTCGTCCACAACCAGAATGTCCGGATCGACGTTGATGGCGATGGCGAAACCCAGCCGCACATACATGCCCGAGGAATAATTCTTCACGGGCTGGTCGATGAACTGCTCCACACCGGAGAAGTCGACGATCTCATCGAACTTTCGAGTGACTTCCTTCTTGGACATCCCGAGGATCGACCCGTTCAGGAAGACATTCTCCCGCCCGGACAGCTCCGGATGGAAACCGGATCCGACCTCGAGCAGTGCAGCAATCTTGCCGCCATACGTTATTGAGCCCTTCTCCGGGGCGTAGATCTTGGCAAGACACTTCAGAAGCGTCGATTTCCCGGATCCGTTGCTTCCGATCAAGCCGAATGTCGAGCCGGTCGGTACCTCAAAACTCACGTCCTTGAGCGCCCAGAAGTCCTCATGGATGGAACGTCGACCGCGCATGACCGCGGATTTGATCGACTGGTTTCGCTCGTGATAAAGCCTGAACTTCTTGCTCAGGTGATCAACGGTAACTGCAATCTCATTCATAGCGCTTCCGCCAGACCTTTCTCGCCCTTGCGGAAGAACCAGACACCAACGACAAGGGCCACAGCGGACCACACCACGCAGAGGAGGAAGTCCTCGCCATTTGGCCATCTGTTGTCGTAGAGTAACTGCCGGAATACCGCCACAAACCGCTCCAAGGGATTGATTCGGTAGATATCAAGAATCGTAATCGATGTTCCGAAGAGTCCTCCGTACTTGTTCGACTGATCTTCGACGAGGCTAATCGGGTAGATCACGGGAGTCAGGTACATCCAGATCTGCATGACGATTCCGACGAGGTACTGAGTATCCCGGAAGTGAACGTTTGCCACAGCGAGAACCAGTGCGACTCCGGCAGAAAATAGGGCCAGGAGAACCATCATCAGTACGACCAGAGGAACCCAGGGCCACACGAAGGAACCGCAGATGACCAGAACGATAAGGAGAACGCCCATTTCGAAGAGCCAGTTATAGCCTACGGAGCCCACCTTGGAGAGGGGTAAAACAATTCGGCTGAAGTAGACCTTCTGAACGAGTCCAGCGTTGCCCAGGATGGACCCCATGCCCTGCTGAACCACATTCGCGAAGAATGCCCAAGGCAACAGCCCGCACAGAAGCCAGACGGCGAAGATGTTCAATCCGCTGGGGTTTCCGGGCGGAGGTGTCACTCTGAGGATGAACGCGAAGACAATGGTGTACACCAACATCGTCGCAAGCGGATTCACCAGCGACCACAGCTGGCCAAAAATGGTTCGCTTGTATTGGCCTCTGATCTCACGGAGGGTGAGATTGGCCAGCAGTTCTCTCGAATCAAGAACTTCTTTCAAATATCGCATGTACCCTCGCTGAGCGGCCGGTCGGGATGGCCGCAGATCAATCTAGCCTAGAACTATGATGGGAAGCCTATGGCCACCGAACTGAACCCACCCGTCGCAGCAGCGCGCGTGGCCGTCGTTACGGTGAGCTACGGCTCCGAGCTGGTCCTCCGTCCCTTTCTGGCGTCTCTGTCGCGAGCAGCAGTGGTGCCTCTCAGGGTGCTGGTCGCGGACAACAAGCCAAGCGCGGCCCCCGCTGACGTAGCATCCATTTCCGCAGACTTTGCAGCGGAGTATCTCCCGATGGAATCGAATCGCGGATACGGCCACGCCATCAATGAAGCGGTCAAGAAGTTGCCGCCTGAGATCGAATGGGTTGTTGTGAGCAACCCCGATGTTGTCGTTGCCCCGGGGAGTATTGACTCTCTGCTGGCCACAGCTGAATCCGATGCCGCGATCGCCGCGATCGGCCCGCGAATCCTCTCCTCCGACGGTGAGGTGTATCCGTCGGCACGGGCCATCCCGTCTCTCCGCTCCGGTGTCGGCCATGCCCTCTTCGCGAACATCTGGCCGTCCAATCCCTGGACCCGACGGTATCGACGTGACAGCACCACGGTCCTGATCCAGAGAGACGCCGGGTGGCTCTCAGGCGCGTTTCTGATGGTTCGCCGTTCGGTTCTGGATCAGCTGCATGGCTTCGATGAGAGCTATTTCATGTATTTCGAAGATGTGGACCTTGGCTATCGCATCGGCAGGCTCGGCCTCCGCAACGTCTACCTTCCGAGCGCTACCGTCGTGCACACGGGCGCACATTCCACGCATACGGAATCTTCTCGGATGATCAGGGCACATCACGACAGCGCCAAACGATTCCTCTTTAAGAAGTACCCCGGACCGTTCCTGTGGCCGCTGCGAGTCGCGCTGGCACTGGGCCTGGAGGCACGTTCGCGTGTCGCCGAAAGACACACGCGCCTGTAGCTGCGCGCTGAATCGACAACGCCCTGCTCGAGTCCGGAGACTCGAGCAGGGCGAAGGTTTCGGTTAGATTCGACCGTCTTCGATTGCGGTCTGAATCCACGGGATGACCTCATCGAGCATGTCATCGAGGGACGTCGCCGCCTCGAACCCGAGGAGGTCTCGGGCCTTGGTCACGTCGGGGACGCGCTTCTGCACGTCGTGCTCGAATCCTTCGTCGCTGATGAAGCTGATCGGCGCATCCGGTCCCTTGATCTTGCGCCAGATGACCTCCGCGAGTTCCTTGACGTTGTGTCCGGCCGGGGTCGACATGTTGAAGTCGTTGTTGATCGCCGCCGGATTCTCCAAGCTGCTGACGATACCGCGTGCAAGGTCTCCGCCATAGGTATAGTGACGGACCTGGTCACCACTCCCGAGAATGTGGATCGGGTCCTGACCGCGAACGATCTTCTGTACGAGGTCCGGAACGACGTGGCTCATGGCGAGCTTCACGTTTCCGGAATCGATCTCGACATCGCCCAGCGCACGGGTCTCGCCGATTCCCACACAGTTGAACGGGCGGAGAATCGTGTAGGGCAGCTTGTACTGGTCCCAGGCTGCGATGGCGAAGTACTCGACCGCGAGCTTCTGGAATCCGTAGGAGGACAGGGGCGGCGGTACGAGGCGCTCGTCACCCTCCTTGCTCGGCCAGCGGTCCGTGGACTCGAAGACCATCGAACTCGACATGTACGTGACCTTCTTCAGGCGACCGGCTTTGTGCGCCTCAATGGCGGCGTCGACCGAAGACGCGATGATGCGCTCATTCTGAGCGAGGAGGTCATACGGATAGGTGTGGAAATAGGAGATTCCACCGATCAATGCCGCGCCGGCGATGAAGTGGTCTGCGTCCGAAAGGAGACGGGTCATCAATTCGGTGTTCTGGACATCGTCAACGAAGAGTTCGTAGTTCGGGTTGGAGTCGTAGGACTTGACGACTTTTCCATACTTGGAATAGTTGTCCACTCCGACGACCTGGTAGCCCTGTCGAAGCAATTCCTCAACGATGTAACCACCGATGAAACCGGCAGATCCTGTGACGACTACTTTTTTCATACTGTGCTGTCCTTCTTCTTGGTTGAGTTGAGCTGATCGACGGTCAGACGCGGGCCGAATGCGAACCGGTACCACTTGAGGTACTTGGGAATCCATTTCGCCAACTTGAAATTAGACTCCCCTGCGGTGCGATCGAGCCAGATGGTGGGAATTTCGGCAACCGGAAGTCGGAGGCGCCGAGCTTTGGCGGTGAGTTCGATTCCAATTTCAAAACCGTCCCTGCTATCGATTCCGACGGATCGGACGAAGTCGGCGTCATAGGCCTTGAATGAGTTGGTAGCGTCCCTGGTTCCTGAATTGGTCAGGAGGTGCAATGACTGTCCCGCCATCCTGGAGAGAAAATTCTTCAGCCGAGGACCGCCCACCTGCTGGCCACCTGCCATATATCGCGAAGCTGCGGCCACCACAACTCCGCGCTCCACGAGCATCACGAGGTCATCAATCTGACGAGGGTCGTCACAGCCGTCGGCCATTGTGACGACCACAGTGGGGGCAACGGCGTGATCGATCCCATATCGAATCGCATACGCCGGCCCCCGTCCGTAGTCGTTGACCAGGTATTTCACGAACGGAACGATCTCCGAGTAACGCTCGACCGGGCCGATCGTCGTGTCCGTGTCCGCGTCGACCACAATGAGTATCTCGGCATCGCTGTGAACGGCTGCGACAATACGGTCCAGTCCGACCACGATGTCCTCACCCTCGTTGTAAGCAGGGATGACGATTGAAACGCGAGGTGCCACCTGAGTCAAACCAGCACTCCGTTGCCGAGCAGGTTCCAGACGTCGGCGACGGGCTTGTCCGTCCGAATTCCGCGGTACTCCGGATGCGGGGTGGCAATCACGAGGATGTCGGCCTTCTCCAGTACCAGATCGAGCGGGAGCAGAGTGTCATCGGTTTCCTCACTGACGTACGGGTCCGTACCGAGGACAGCCTTCGCTTTGAATTTCAGAACCCGACGGAGCTTGTACGAAAGGCTCGAACGGATATCGTCGGATCCCGCCTTGAAAGACATTCCGAGTATCCCGACGGTCATCGTCGACAGATCGAAGCGCTTTTCCAACTGGCTCACGACATACAGAGGAAGTCCTTCATTCACCAGCATGGCCGAGTGGCCGAGGGTGAACGTGTTGTCGCTGAAGGCGGCAAGCTGCATGGTGTCCTTGAACAGGCAGGGGCCGGCTGCGAATCCGGCACCCGGCATGTCACTCGCCCGAGGGTAGTCCTGGGTGAGGCCAGCCCTGATCCGTTCGAAGTCGAGTCCGCGGTTGTTCGCCATCATGTAGAACTGATTGACCGCGGCGAACTTGATGTACCGCCACGTGTTCGTGAAAAGCTTGGCGAGCTCAGCCTCCTCAGGTTCAAGGTGCACGATTGTCTCGGTCAGTGTGCCGAAGAGTTCGGCTGCACGACTACGACCAGACTCGGTATGTGACGAAACGATCTGAGGCAGGCTGAACAGTTCG
Source organism: Cryobacterium sp. 10I1 (assembly GCF_035019805.1). NCBI lineage: Bacteria > Bacillati > Actinomycetota > Actinomycetes > Micrococcales > Microbacteriaceae > Cryobacterium > Cryobacterium sp. 10I1. Next base: position 20,548 of record NZ_JASJVF010000004.1, on the reverse strand, counting down.
GTCATCGCACGGTGCTCTGCAATACGCTCCGGGCAGAACGCCACCTCGATATCCACGCCAAGATCCGCGATCATACGTTCGACGAGTGCCGTGACGCCCGGATAAACGGTGCTCCGAAGCACGAGGAGCTGGCCATCACGGAAGTAAGCGCTGCATGAACCGAGAGCGTCGGGGATGGCGTTGGGATCGGGGTTGAGGTGTTCGTCAACCGGTGTCCCGATGACAACGATGATTGTCTGTGCGGTGGCGACGATGCCGGCATCAGTGGATGCGACCAGCTTTCCGTCAGCGAGGGCTTGGGTGAGCATGGGCTCTGCGCCGGGCTCGACGAACGGCATAGTTCCCGCGTTGACAGTCGCAACTGCTTTTTCACTGAGATCGTAGATGCCGACCCGAGCGCCGCGGCTCGCGAGTGCGATTGCAAGGGGAAGACCAACGTGTCCAGCACCTCCAACGACAACGACGTCGTGCTCGAATTGAGATGTCAAACGAATCGGCTCCTTGGTTTGTGCAGGCAAACGCCCGCGAGTGATGGACATGTCCACCCTAATCTAAGGCTCCGGCCTTACTTTCCTGCCGGCACGGCACTCGCCGCGACGGCGTTGCTTTCGCTGACGTCCTCGGATTCCAACTCCGCCCGGAGTGTCCGGGCGGTGAGACCGTCCGAACGAGTGGGTGCATAGACCCAGAACCGGTAGAGGAGAAAACGGAAACTGGTGGCGATCACCAGTCCGATGACGTTCGCCGAGATGTTGTCGGCGAGGAGGCTGGTGAACCCGAATACGTAGTGCGAGAGATAGAGGCAGAAGAGACTGATCCCCATGCCCACCAAGGCAATCACGCTGAATTCGACGAATTCGAGGATGAAATTTTCCCTACGGTGCTCCCGGAACGTCCAATAACGGTTGCCCACCCACGTCACGACCGTGGAAATGGTGACCGAGACGATCTTCGCTCCGAGCGGGCTCTGAAAGAAGTGATCCTCCCCCAGCGCTCCAACACTCAACAGGTTGAAGACGCCGACATCGATGGCGTAACCCAGTAGTCCGACGACGCCGAACTTGAGTGCGTATCGCAGAATCCGCTCGTATAGAACGAGGGCCGCGCGGTGCAGTGATGACGCCACGAGACCTCCGAGGATGGTTGATTGGCAACTTTGGTATGCTACCAGACCCCCGCCGCGGCAGGCCGCCGTCGATGGCCGTGCCCTAAGTTCGATATGTTTGCAGCACATGTCCAGATACGAATCAAATCCCGGTCTCGCTGCGCGAACGGTGCCCAGGTGGCTCATCGGACCGCAGGCTGTTCACTACTTCGCACTCGTCGCCAGTTTTGTGCTGATCCTCTTCATTGGTAGAACCCAGTGGTTCTTCGGCGACGACTGGGCCATTCTCGCCCCCAGGCTCGACACAGATTTCATGCTCCCTCATGTCGGTCATTGGAATCTCATACCGGCCGTATTGTTTCCACTGCTCCGCAACTCGATCGGACTCGACAGCTACCTGCCGTTTCTCGCCCTTGCTGTCATCGCTCATCTCGCAGTGGTGCACGTGGTCTGGCGAATTCTGAGTCGGATCGGTGTGCTTCCCTGGCTCGCGACGCTGCTGAGTATCTTTCTAATGCTCCTCGGCGCCGCTTCTGAGAATCTCCTCTGGGCATTCCAGTTTGGGTTTATGGGAGCGATCGCGCTCGGTCTGGGCGCGATCCTTCTTCTCGACCGCAAACAACTCACCATCACTGCACGAGTATCTATCATCGTGCTGTCGGTCCTCGCGCCCATGTTTTCCGGAACCGCGATTCCCGTCTTGGTTGCGGCCGGCCTCGTCGGATGGTTCCGGCATGGCTTTCGGCGCACAGCCTTTCTCCTCCTTCCCGCAGCTGTCATCTACCTCTCCTGGTACTGGGACTTCGGCAGACTCTCAGCTGTGCCCGCGTCCGGGATACATTCAGTGGCGGATGTCGACTCGGCACTGCAGTTCTTCTTCGCAATGTTCGGTGTCGGTTTCGGGCATGCCCTTCCCCTCATCGTGCTTGGCGTCATTCCGTGCCTGGCAGTGGTCAGCTGGTTCTTCGTCAGCGTCCGCATCGGAGTTCGCTCGCCTCAGCTGATCGCCTATGCGCTTGCAATCGGTTCTGTAGTGTTCGCAGCACTCACGACGTACTCCAGGATGAACCTGGGCATTTCAACGGCCGGATCCAGTCGCTATGCATATGTGTTGATCACTCTCCTCGTTCCGGCATTTGGGGTCATTTTGAACTCCGCATCAATCAAAGGACGAGTTCAGAGGGCACTCGTCTATGCTCTCGTTCTCTGCCTTATCGGCTTCAATGCCATGTTTTTGAGGGATGACGCGCATCGGCAGGCGGACCGAGAAGCGACCAGCCGCGCCCGGATCGAAGGGGCTCTGACCCAGATCAAGAACGGCCAATTCGACCCGGCAGAATTATCGAAGCCGATCGACGATCAGTGGTCTCCGGACTTGCTTGGCTCAGATTTGACGTGGCTCTACGAGCACGGTCAGATCACCCCGGCAAAATAGCACTGCCGCGCTAGGTACACCCGGCCGGGACGTTGGTGACACTTCGGGCTTGTGCCCACGGCCGCCGGCCTCATCAAACCGCACTGCTGCTACAACACCGAACGCATCCACACCGGCATCGGAACAACCCCCATCAGTCGAGTGGCACCAACGTCATGACTCAGTACAGCTAGACGGAAGCGACCAGGCTGCTCAAGTACTTCCCGTAGCCGCTTTTCTGGAGAGGGGCCGCGAGCACGGCAAGCTGCTTGGTATCGATCCAGCCGGCGCGCCAGGCGATCTCTTCGATGCAGCCGACCTTGTGGCCTTGGCGGTCTTCGATGACGCGCACGTACTCGGAGGCCTGCATCATCGACTTGAAGGTGCCGGTGTCGAGCCAGGCGGTGCCGCGATCGAGAACCTGGACCTGGAGCTTGCCTGCCTCGAGGTAGCGCTCGTTGACAGTGCTGATCTCCAATTCGCCTCGAGCGCTGGGCTCGATGGACTTGGCGATCTCGATGACGGAGTTGTCATAGAAGTAAAGACCCGGAACCGCGTAGTTGCTCTTGGGCTTGGCCGGCTTTTCCTCGATAGAGATGGCGGTCATGTTGTCGTCGAATTCGACGACGCCATAGGACGTGGGGTTACTGACGTGGTAGGCGAAGATGCGTGCCCCGTCTATTTCGGTGTTGTTGCGCAGGGCGGAGCCGAGGCCGGCACCGTGGAAGATATTGTCGCCGAGGACAAGGGCGACGCTGTCGTCGCCGATGAACTCCTCGCCGATGATGAACGCCTGGGCGAGACCGTCCGGGGATTCCTGAACGGCGTACTCGATGCGGATGCCCAGGGTGGAACCGTCGCCGAGGAGGGCCCGGAACTGGTCGTTGTATTCCGGGGTCGTGATGACGAGGATTTCCTTGATCCCGGCCATCATCAACGTCGACAAGGGGTAGTAGATCATGGGCTTGTCGTAGATGGGCATCAGCTGCTTGGAGATGCCCTTGGTGATCGGCCACAGGCGTGTGCCGGAGCCGCCGGCGAGGATGATTCCGCGCATGTCTAGTTTCCTTCGTTCAGTGCCGCGTAGAAGGCCTTCGCGTCTGCCCAGGTCGGGAGAAGCCCGTTCGCGGCGGACTCGGCCAGCCCGGGGGCGTCGGTGTCTTTCGGGGAGAGCAGGAGTTCGCCGGCCTCGGGCGGGAACACCAGGCCGATGTCGGTGTCGAGCGGGTTGATGCCGTGTTCGCGGCCCGGGTTGAACGGGGCCGTCACGAGGTAGCTGACGGTGGCGTTGTCGGTCAGGGCGACGAAGCAGTGCCCGATTCCCTCGGCGATGTAGACGGCACGACGGTCGGTGTCATCGAGGAGGACGCTGTCCCACTGGCCGAACGTCGGTGAACCGACCCGGATGTCGATGATGTAGTCGAGGACGGCGCCATAGGTCGCGGTGACGTACTTGGCCTGGCTCGGCGGAATGTCCGCGAAGTGGATGCCGCGCACCGAACCACGCTTGGAGACACTCGTATTCGCCTGCACCACGTTGAGCTTGTGCCCGATCGACTCCTCGAGGCGGTCGAACCTGCCCCATTCCAGGAACACCCCCCGGTCGTCGCCGAACTGCTTCGGAGTGATTTCGTAGGAATCGGGGATGGAGAGTTCGCGGATCTGCACGCGCAGAAGTCTACCAAGCGGGTACCGGTAGCATTGAAGCGATACTTTCAGCAAACGGAATGGTCACCTCTTATATGAAGATCCTCGTTACCGGCGGCGCCGGTTTCATCGGCTCCAACTTTGTTCGTCGCACCATCGAAGACGCCTACCCGGGTCTGGAAGGGGCCGAGGTCGTCGTCCTGGACGCTCTGACGTATTCGGGCAACCTGGCCAACCTTGCGCCGATCGCCGATTCCCCCCGGTACTCGTTCGTGCACGGCGACATCCGCGACGCGGCGTTGCTCGACACGATCTTCCCGTCCCTGGACGCGGTTGTGCACTTCGCGGCCGAGTCACACGTGGACCGGTCCGTGCGCGACGCCTCCATCTTCGTCGAGACCAACGTTCTCGGCACCCAGCAGCTCCTCGACGCCGCGCTCCGCCATAACCTGGCCCGGTTCGTGCACGTGTCCACGGATGAGGTCTACGGGTCGATCGCGGAGGGCTCCTGGAACGAGGAACGCGCCCTGGAACCCAACTCCCCGTATTCCGCGTCCAAGGCCGGCAGCGACCTGCTCGCCCGCTCATACCACCGCACCCACGGGTTGAACGTGTCGATCACGCGCTGCTCGAACAACTACGGCCCGTACCACTTCCCCGAGAAGGTCATCCCGTTGTTCGTGACGAACCTGATCGATGACAAGCACGTTCCCCTGTATGGGGCGGGCAACAACATCCGCGACTGGCTGCACGTGGACGACCACACCCGCGCGATCGCGATGGTCCTCGTCGGCGGTCGCGCCGGAGAGATCTACAACATCGGCGGCGGCACCGAACTGACCAACCTCGAACTCACCCAGCTGCTGCTGGACTCCACCGGCAAGGACTGGTCCTACGTCGACCGGGTCGCTGACCGACTCGGCCACGACCTGCGCTACTCGGTGGACATCACCAAGATCCAGGCCGAACTCGGCTACGCCCCGCAGGTCCCCTTCGAGAAAGGCCTCGCCGACGTCGTGCAGTGGTACCGCGACAACCGCACCTGGTGGGAACCCCTCAAGGCCCGCGCAGCACTGAGCTCATGACCCGGTACCTGATCACCGGCGCCGCCGGGATGCTCGGCCGCGACCTGCAGAAAGCCCTGACCGGGCGAGACGTGACCGCATTCGACCGTGGCGAACTCGACATCACCGATGAAGCCGCCGTCCAGGCGGCCGTCACCGGGTTCGACGTCGTGATCAACGCGGCCGCGTACACGAAGGTCGACGACGCCGAAACGAACGAGGACGCCGCCTACCTGCTGAACGCGGTCGGACCGCGCAACCTCGCCCGCGCCGCGAAAGCAACCGGTGCGCGCCTCGTGCAGATCTCTACCGACTACGTCTTCGAAGGCAACGCCGAGTCCCCCTACCAGGAGGACGCACCCGCCGCACCGATCTCCGCCTACGGGCGCACCAAGGCCGCCGGCGAGGAATTCGTCCTCGCCGAGAACCCGGGCAAAACCTACATCGTGCGCACCGCATGGCTCTACGGGAAGAACGGCCCGAACTTCCCCAAGACCATGCTGAAGCTCGCCGCCACCCACCCCACCCTGAACGTGGTCGAGGACCAGGTCGGCCAGCCCACCTGGACCGTCGACCTCGCCACGCAGATCGTCGCCCTGCTCGACGCGGATGCCCCCGCCGGCATCTACCACGGCACCAACTCCGGTGTCACGAGCTGGTTCGGCTTCGCCCAGGCCGTACTCGAAGCCAACGGCCTGGAACCCGCCCGGGTGCACCCGACCGACGGGGCCTCCTTCGTGCGGCCGGCACCCCGCCCGGCCTACTCCGTACTCGGCCACGATGCCTGGACCACAGCCGGACTCACCCCCATGCGCGACTGGCACGACGCCCTCACCCAGGCCGTGGCCGAAGGCGTCCTCGAAACCGAATGATCACACTGCGGGTTATCGTCGACCAGATGATCGCGCCGGTTCCCGGCGGGATCGGTCGATACACCGAGGAGCTGACCCGGGCGCTCATCGCGAGCGCTCCGCTCAACTGCGAGGTTGAGGGGATCGTCTCCGCGTCGCAGCCCGAGCAGTACGCCGCCATCGAGGCGGCCCTGCCCGGGCTCGCCGGGCTCTACAAGACAGCACTCCCCCGCCGAGAGCTCGCCGCGGCGTGGCAGCTCGGGGTGACCACTTCCCCCGGGCCCGGCATGATCCACGCGCCGGGCCTGATGGCTCCGCTGCGCCGTCACGACCGGGTGAACGACCACACGCAGGTCGCTTTGACCGTGCACGACGTGCTCGCATGGACGCATCCTGAGGCACTGACCCCGACGACCGTTGCCTGGACGAAAGCGCGGATGAAGCGGGCGCGGAAGCACGCGGACGCGATCGTCGTGCCGAGCCATGCCGTCGCCGCGCAACTCGCGGAGATCGTCGACCTCGGCGACCGGGTGCGCGTCATCGGGGGCGCCGTCGGCACCGGCTTCCGGCTGCCGTCCAACTCTTCGGCCACTGAGCTGCTCGCCACGGCACTCGACCTGCCGTCCGAATACATCGTGACCGTCGGAACGCTCGAGCCGCGTAAGGGCGTCACAGCCCTCATCACGGCCCTCGGCCTGCCCGGCGCTCCGGACCTTCCCCTGATCGTCGTCGGACCGGGCACCTGGGGCGAAGTCGACCTCGGTTCCGTCGCCGAAGAGGCCGGACTCACGCCGGGACGGGTGCGGGCGATGTCCGCGCTCACCGACGAGGAACTCGCCGTCGTGATCGCCCGCGCGAACGTGCTGGTCGTCCCGAGCCTCGAGGAGGGGTTCGCGCTGCCCATCATCCAGGGCTTCCACCTCGGCACCCCGGTCGTGCACTCCGACGCTCCCGCTCTCCTCGAGGCAGGCGGCGATGCCGGTCTCGTCGTCGAGCGCGAGGATGCCGCCGGGTACCCCGAACGCCTCGCCGAGGCAATCGCCCGGGTCCTGACCGACCGGGCCCTCGTCCAGAGGCTGCGCGTCTACGGCGGCGACCGGGCGAAGGCTTTCAGCTGGCGGGATTCGGCCGAGCGTGTCTGGCAGCTGCACGCCGACCTGTAGGTGCCGAGCAAGGCATCCACGCACACAGTCTGTGAAACCGTTGGCCGTGGGCGCCGGTCTCATCCCTGGTCACTAGCGGGCGCCGCGCACCACGTCGCATGTCGTCAGGACTTTCCATCCACCAGGTGCGATTGGCAACCCAACGGCCTGCGATCCTGGGAGCGTGCGGCACGCCTGTTGAGCCTCTGCGACTTCAGCAACCCACGCACGCTGTGGTTCCCGAGCTGTTACCGCAAAATCAGGTAAAGCAATGATCGAAAGAAGCGCTATCAGCACGACTCCAGCGGATGCGCCCACGATGAGGCTCTTTCTTCGCTGCTTCCATACTGCCGCCGCCGCCGCCAGGCTAATGAGAACCAAAGTTATGGGAAGTATGGAGTATCGACTGCCCTCCCAGGTGATACCGGTGGCGGGATCAAACTTCGTAGTCCACCGGATTGACGCGGATGCGGCGAAGAAGACGAGTGCGGTGCCCGTGGACAAGAACGCGAGACCGCCCAGCTGCCCACCGCGCAGCATAGTCCAGACCACCGCCGTTAGAACGAGAATTATGGCCATTAACAGGGAAAGAACTCCCCAGCTCAGGTATGCCGCCGCCGCCCCCGACTCGCCACTCAGTCCAACGAGGAATACCCGGAAGATGGTCGAGCGGACCAACCCTGGAACGGTCGGCAGCGCCCTGGCCTCACCCAAACTCGAGCCCAAGACCACTTCGAGTTGTATGCCGAGACTCACGAGATAGATCACAGGGACAACCAGCTGGCGCGGACTCCGCAATGCAATGAGTCTCACGAGAACGATCGGCAGAAAGACTCCAGACAAGGGATCGCTGAGAACGGCAAGAGCAACGACGACTCCTGACGCGATCAGAATCGCCGGATGATGCTGGCTCGTCACAAGCACGACGATCAGCCCAACTAGAAGATACCAATGCGAATTCGCAAGGCTGCCAATGACCTCGACGTTTGCGATGGGCAACGTGACAACGCCAAGCCAGACAGCGAACCTGGGTACTTTGGCCGGTATCCGTGGCTGAAGCAATATGTAGACGAAGGCTGAAACGAAGGCCGTCAAAAGGCACGCCGCGACGGTCAAAGCTAGGGGAACATAGGCCAATGGCACAACGTTCACCGCGATCGAAGCAACTATTCGAGGGAAGGCGTGCATGTACCCGGCGTAGGGCTCGAGAAATGACGCCAAAGGACTGCCTTCGAGAGCCCGGGCAACGAAAACCGCGCCGTCTTCGGCCCATAGAACATTGCGGGAGCCAGGGGGTAATCGACTGTAGGTGGTGATGAAGCCCAGGATGAGGAGCACAAGCCAAGTCGGCACAAACTTCAGCCAGGTCGAGTGAGCGTCTTCGGGGCCGAAGAGCCAATCACCTATCGGTCGAAGACGCCGTTGCGCTCGGGATACCCGAGTCCGCGCGCCTGAAACGATCCGCGGCCCCTGGGCTAATAGCCTCATGGCGTCCTGGTTTCCAACATCGCGACTCTGGTCCCTTGTTTCACGGTATTCCCGAGCACGTACACGGGTGCGTCGTGTCCTCTGTCCGCGTCGCAGGCTGCCATTTTCGCCGCACCGAGACGCCCTCCAGTCGCACGCAAGAGAACATCAGGCAGATCTTCACAAGTGTGTCAATGCACGGCGGAAATCATGAGGCCCTTGTTCAGCGCGGCGGGACGGTCGAGGTTACCATTCTTCCACGCCGCTCAGTAGGCGCCGTACTCGCAGCCGGAGTTGCGCATGCCGACGGTCAGGGGATGACTGGGGTTCTCGGCGGTGACGCGCCAGATGATCTCGGTGTCGGTATCGGTCTCACTGCACTCGAACGCCGTGGTGCGGCGGGTCCAGAATGGGGAGAAATGGATACCGCTATGGGGTGGGTGTCGCCGTGGCCGGGGTGAGGGCGGCGTCTATCAGTGACCTGATCACGTCGTAGTCGGGATTCTCCGGGTCGACGTTGTTCGCCGGGGTCAGCTCGACCGTGTTGATCGGGTGGGTCTTGGACTTGGCGGCGAGCGTCACGAAGTAGCCGAGCATGCTCTGCGGGATGTCGGTCTTGACGACCTGGGACCCGGCTGAGGCCACGGACTCGAACTTGGCGAGCACGTTGGCGGGGCTGGCCTGGGCGAGGATCGCCTCCTGAAGCTGGTGCTGGCGCTCCATGCGACTGTAGTCGCTCGTGCCGTGCCGCGAGCGGGCGTACCAGAGTGCGTGGTAGCCGTCCATGTGCTGCATGCCCGGCTCGAACCAGAACAGCACGGTGGTGAAGGTGTCGTCGGTGTGGACCGGCACGCGTTCGGTCACGTTGATGTCGACGCCGCCGAGCGCGTCGATGAGCTCGGAGAAGCCCTGCATGTCGATGAGCCCGTAGTACTGGATGGTCAGCCCGGTGATGCCCTCTGCGGCGTCCCGCATGCCCTCGATACCGGGCTCGCTGCCGGCATCGATGGCCTTCGGGTACATCTCGGGGCTCTTCAGCTCGACCTCGGTGTAGATCGAGTTGAGCATGCACGCGTCGACCCGGCAGGTGTCGTGGTATCCGTATCCCTTGGGATACTCGGCGGCGAGCGGGGAATTCGCTACGAAGGGCACGTATGCGAGGTTGCGGGGCAGGCCGATCATGGTGACCTGGCCCGTGGTCGCGTCGATGCTCGCCACGGTGATGCTGTCCGGGCGGAGACCAGACCGGTCGGCTCCGGCGTCGCCGCCGAGAAGCATGATGTTGTAGCGCCCGTCAACCGGAGGGACCGTCGGCCCGGCCACGAAGACCGAGGACAGGAAGTCGCTCGCCGTCGCGGCGACGTAGGCGCCGTAGCCGGCCGTTCCGGCGATGACGACCATGATCACGGTCGCGAATCCGGCGATGAGGGGGCGGGCACCGGGGCCCGCCTTGACGAGGCGCACGAGCCGGAGGGTGTCGAGGGTCAGCACGACCCAGACGATGCCGTAGAACACCAGTACCGCTGCGGCGACCCAGAGCCCGATCGAGTTGGTGAAAGCCGTGAGCACGAACTCAGGCCAGAACAGGTAGGCGAGCCCCACGATCACGACAAGGCCGATCAGGGTGAACGTGCAGCGCAGGCCGAACCGGCCGAGGCTGCGACTGCCGGCGAGCACTTGCGCCGAGCCGGGCAGGACGACGTTCAGCAGCACGAGCCACCAGGCCCGTTTTGTCATCACACGGGCGGACCCGGATTCCGGGTTCCTGATCGGATTGGTGGCGATGCTCATAGCTTGGCTTGGAGATCCGAATTCTTCTGTTCGACCTGTGCGGCAAGGTCGAGTGCGTAGGCGAGGAGCTTGTCGTGCAGGCCGGCGTCGGAGAGGGCCAGGATCTTCACGGCGATGAGCGCCGCGTTACGGGCCCCGCCGATGGAGACGGTCGCGACAGGCACTCCGGCCGGCATCTGCACGATCGAGAGCAGGGAGTCGAGGCCGTCGAGCCGGCTGAGTGGAACGGGAACGCCGACCACGGGAAGCGCGGTGACGGCGGCGAGCATGCCGGGGAGGTGCGCTGCACCGCCGGCGCCGGCGATGATGACCTTGAGGCCGCGCCCGTGGGCGTCTTCGCCATAGGCGATCATCTTCCTGGGCGTGCGGTGCGCGGACACCACCTGGACTTCGTAGTCAATCCCGAAGTCGCGCAGGAGCTGCGCGGCGTCGCTCATAACCGGCCAGTCGGAATCGGAGCCCATGACGACGCCGACGAGCGGCGCGTGCGGCACCGGGGGCGTTTCTCGGTTCTCCGACAGCGGGGTGGTTGCTATGGGGTTCTCGGGCACGCAGTCGATCTTAGGTGTCAGTCCTGAAAAAACGCCGCAGTGGCACGCGCTTCATAGGCGACGTCGTCCAGATCCGCCCCTCCCACGGTGACATGGCCGACCTTGCGGCCGGGTCGCGGGTCCTTCCCGTAGTTGTGCACCTTCGCCGACGGATGCGCGGCGAAAGCCGCCGGATACCGATCGGCGAGCGTGCCTTCAGCGGGTCCGCCGAGGATGTTCACCATCACCGACCACTCGTCGCGCGGCGTCGTCGCACCGAGCGGGAGGTCGAGGACGGCACGGAGGTGCTGTTCGAACTGGCTCGTGGTCGATCCTTCGATCGACCAGTGGCCGCTGTTGTGCGGGCGCATCGCCAGCTCATTGATCAGGAGGCGCTCATCCGTCGTCTCGAAGAGCTCGACGGCCATCACGCCGCACACGCCGATGCCCTCCGCGACCCTGACGGCGATGTCGGCGGCGACCGCCGCGAGTCGTCCGCTCGACAGCGGCGCGGGGGCGATCACTTCTGCACAGACGCCGTCGCGCTGCACGGTCTCGACGACGGGCCAGACGGCGACCTGGCCGGACGGGCGCCTGGCCACGAGCTGGGCCAGCTCCCGGGTGTACGGCACGTGCTCCTCGACAAGCAGGGCGCCGCCGTTGGCGTCCTCGGCGAGCGCGATGAACCAGTCGTCGACCTCGTGCTTGTGCGTGACCACCCGCACGCCCTTGCCGTCGTAGCCGCCCCGCGGCGTCTTGACAACGGCGCGGCCGCCGTGGTCGGCGATGAAGACGGCGAGCTCAGCCGTGTTCTCGACAGCCGCCCAGTCCGGAACCGGGAGCCCGAGCTCGCCGAGGCGCCGGCGCATCTCGATCTTGTCCTGGGCGAAGACGAGGGCCTCCGGTCCCGGGCGCACGGTGACCCCGCGGGCGACGAGTTCACGGAGCACGGCCTGGGGCACGTGCTCATGGTCGAAGGTGATCACGTCGACGGTCTCGGCGAAGGCGAGGACCGTGTCGAGGTCGTGATAGTCCCCCACCCTCGTCGCGGCGAGGCCGGCCGACATGCCGTCGGCCTCGGCCAGGACACGCAGGTCGATCCCGAGGTTCACCGCAGCGGGGATCAGCATCCTGGCCAGCTGGCCGCCCCCGATTACGCCGACTGTCGTGCTCATTTCGTCACCGATTTCTGTGCGACCCTTCATTTTCGGACGCACCGATTTTCAGTCTGAGGCGGTGTACGCGCCGTAGACTCGTGGATTGTTGTTCTATCTTCGCCCATAGACCGGATGGATGTATGCCGATTACCTCGGGAAAATCAGCACGGCTCGTCGCCCTCGCGATTCAGATCGCGAGCTTCGGCGCCGTGGGACTCGTCGGCTTCGCCGTCGACTTCTCGGTGTTCAATCTGCTCCGCACCACGGTCTTCGATCCGCACCTGGTCCACGCCGGGCCGATCTACGCCAAGGTCGTCTCGACCATCCTCGCCATCGCCGTGAACTGGATCGGGAACCGGTACTGGACCTTCGGCAAGAGCCGCCAGTCCCAGACCCTCCGCGAAGGAATCGAATTCTTCGGCGTCAGCCTCGTCGGTATGGGCATCGGACTCGCCTGCCTGTGGGTGAGCCACTACGTGCTCGGCCACACCAGCGTCGTCGCCGACAACATCTCCTCGAACGTGATCGGCCTCATCCTCGGCGCGATCTTCCGCTTCGTGCTCTACCGCTACTGGGTCTTCGCCCCGCACCGTCGCGTTGTCGCTCCGGTGACGGCGAGCCTAGCGACCATTCCAGATGGTCGTCTGGTCGGCAGCGAACGCTGATTCCTCGCGCCGCCGCGAATCGAATCCGGTCTGCGACTGCTCGATGAGGTCGTGCAGCACGCGCTGCACCAGGGTCGCATTGGGAACGTCCTTCAGCACGAGCGGCCGTTCGGAGCCGGAGGCGATGATCACGTCGCCGGAACCGCTCAGGGTCTGCAGCCAGGTCGTCCGCACCCTCACGTCGTAGCCACGGCTGTGCAGCAGCTCCTGCCGGGTCCGCACGAAGAAACCGCGCCGGAAGATGATGCGCCGGGTCGTGATCGTGTACCGCCGGTTCAGCCAGGACGCGAGCGGCAGGAGCCAGACCAGCACGACGACCGCAGCCGCGACCCAGAGCAGGGCGCTGTCCTGCCACGGCTCCGCGAGGTTGCCGTAGAAATACCCGGTTGCCGTGCAGACGCCGACCAGCGCAAGGGTCGGCCAGAGCAGCACGCGACCGTGCGGGCGCAGCGCGGCCACGACCCGTTCGGCCGGAGCCCCCGGATCTGCCGGGCCCGTCCCCCTGTTGTTCGTCATGACCCTATTAATACCTCAGGTGGGTCACATCGCCCGCCGCGACGGCCTGCGGCTCGCCGGTGGCCTGGTTCTCCACGATCAACCGGCCCGACTCGTCGAGCGCGATCGCGACCCCGACGAGGTCGTCACCGCCGGGCAGTTGCACCCGCACCTTCGAGCCGAGGGTGCCGCACAGTGCCGTGACGGTGCCAAGGAGACCGCTCGCGACCGGGTCCCCGTTCACCGCGAGGAACTCGGCCGTGAGACGGGAGAGTTCGATGAGGTAGCGGGCGAGCACGGCATCCGCCTCGGGGGCCCGGCCGGTCACGAGCAGCAGCGAGGTCGAGGTGAGCGTGGGCAGGTCGTGTTCGTCGAGCGAGAGGTTGAGGCCCGTGCCGATCACGAGCCCGCGGGTGTCCGGCAGCAGCTCTGAGAGGATGCCGGACACCTTGTAGCCGTCGATCAGCACGTCGTTGGGCCACTTCAGGGTGACCTCGTGGGCGGGGTGTTCACCGTCGTCGGGGCCGGCGGCCGACGTGCCGGCGGACGGGGCGCCCGCGACGAGGCTCGCCTCGACCTCTGCGCGCACGGCGATGGTCATCGCGGCGCCGGCGAGGAGCGGGAACCAGCCGAAGCGATCCACCGGGAGCGGGGTGCCCTCGCCGGCGCCTGTTCCGACGAGCGGGCGCAGCAGCACGGAGATGGCGAGCGACTTGCCGGTGGGGGCGAGCCAGGTGCGGCCGAGCCGGCCCCGGCCGCGGGTCTGGTTGTCGGTGACGACGGTCGACAGGTGCGGCCAGCCGGCGGCATCCGCCCCCGTCGCGTGGCCGACGAGCACGTCGTTCGTGGACCCGGCCTCGTCGAGGTAGTCGAACCGGCTCACCGCCTCACGGCTGAGTGGAAACTGCATCTGACCTACTTCCGCTTCCTGCAATTCTCCCGGAAGATGCCCCCGATGCCACATTTTGAACCGAATTTGCGGAATCTGCAGGAGTTATGCCCGCCCGGGGGAACAGAACGGCCAGCGATCGGGCCGGGTTTTGTAGGGTTTCGTCAACGGTCCGGGCCGAGGGCTGGCCGGTAGAGTGAACGGCGTGAGTGACAATTCGCCCGTTTCGGGACCAGATCTGTACACGACGGCTGGAAAGCTCGCCGACCTCAAGATTCGCTATCACGAAGCCGTGACCGCGAGCGGTGAGGCGGCGATCGAAAAACAGCACGCCAAGGGCAAGATGACCGCGCGCGAGCGTATCGAGCTCCTTCTCGACCAGGGCTCGTTCGTCGAACTCGACGAGTTCGTGCGCCACCGCACCCACGGCTTCGGCATGGAGAAGAAGCGGCCGTACGGCGACGCGGTCGTCACCGGCACCGGCACGATCCACGGGCGCCAGGTCGCGGTCTACTCGCAGGACTTCACCATCTTCGGCGGATCGCTCGGCGAGGTGGCCGGCGACAAGATCATCAAGGTGATGGACCTCGCCCTCAAGACGGGCGTGCCGATCATCGGCATCCTCGACTCCGGCGGAGCGCGCATCCAGGAGGGTGTCGTAGCCCTCGGCAAGTACGGCGAGATCTTCCGCCGCAACACCGCAGCCTCCGGCGTCATCCCGCAGATCTCGATCATCTGCGGCCCCGCCGCCGGTGGCGCGGTCTACTCCCCCGCACTCACCGACTTCGTGATCATGGTCGACAAGATCAGCCAGATGTTCGTCACCGGCCCCGACGTGATCAAGACCGTCACCGGCGAAGACGTCGGAATGGAGGAGCTCGGCGGCGCGCTCACCCACAACAAGGTCTCCGGTGTCGCGCACTACCTCGCGAGCGATGAGGCCGACGCGCTCGACTACGCCCGCACCCTGCTCGGTTTCCTGCCCGACAACAACCTCGCCGAGCTTCCGGTCTTCGACAGCGACGTGGAGCTCGAGACGACGGATGCCGACCGCGCGCTCAACACGATCATCCCTGACTCGCCGAATCAGCCATACGACGTCAAGACCGTGATCGAGCACATCGTCGACCGCGGCGACTTCCTCGAAACGCAGCCGCTGTTCGCCCCGAACATCGTCGTCGGCTTCGCCCGCGTCGAGGGCCGGTCCGTCGGCATCGTCGCCAACCAGCCCAACGCCATGGCCGGGACGCTCAACATCCAGGCCGGCGAGAAGGCCGCCCGTTTCGTGCGGTTCTGCGACGCGTTCTCGATCCCGATCCTCACCCTCGTCGACGTTCCCGGCTTCCTGCCCGGAACCGATCAGGAGTGGACCGGCGTCATCCGCCGCGGCGCGAAGCTGCTGTACGCCTACGCAGAGGCGACGGTGCCGCTCGTGACCGTGATCCTGCGGAAGGCGTACGGCGGCGCATACATCGTGATGGGTTCCAAGCAGCTCGGAGCCGATATCAACCTCGCCTGGCCGACCGCCGAGATCGCCGTGATGGGTGGCCAGGGCGCCGTGAACATCCTCTACCGCGCCGAGATCAAGAAAGCCGAAGCCGCGGAGGAGGACGTCAACGCCGTGCGCACCCGCCTCGCCAACGAGTACACCTACAACGTCGCGAGCCCGTTCCTCGCCGCCGAACGCGGCGAGCTCGACGGGATCATCGAGCCGGCAGCCACCCGGGTCGCCATCACCAAGGCGCTGCGTGCCCTGCGCACCAAGCGCTCGAGCCTGCCGCCCAAGAAGCACGGTAACATCCCGCTGTAGGGAGCGACCATGGCAGACGAAGAGAACGCCCGACCGGACGCACCGGAGGACACCCCCGCGGATGCTCCGGCGCACCTGCGGTTCCTGACCCGCGGCATCAGCCCGGTCGAGGCCGCGGCCGTGTCCGCCGTGCTGCACGGCCTGCTCCGCGAGGAGACCGGCAGCCTGCACAAGAAGCCGACCGGCGCCCGCAGCGGCTGGCAGGCCGGCCAGCGGGCCATCCGGCCGCCCTTCGTGTCCGGGCAGAGCAGCTGGGGCGAGTTCCGGGCCTGAACCGTCCGGGTCCTGGCCGGTCCCCCTAAATGCCGACTTTTGAATTGCGAACGGCTCGACCACTATAGATATTGCTAGGTGTCGCTCACTGAGTTACACAGCCAGAATTCGTCGACTAGGGTAAGCAGGCGAATTCTGGGGGCACGTCAGGGTGACATTCGGGTTGTCGCCCTGGCACAACGTAAAAAGGGGACCAGCCTTCGGGTTGGTCCCCTTTTTTTTGCGTTCCGGGCCGGTCCGTTCCCCGCAGGCCCTCAGGCGCCGAGGGCGGATGCCGTGGCCGGGTCTCTGGGGATCTCGAGCCAGAGGTCGACCTCGGGCTCCGGTGAGTCCTGTCCCAGGGCGCTCAGCCGGGCATCAGCACTGCTGAGGCCGACCACGGTCACGGCCGTCGCCGACCCTTCCCCCGCGGTGCGTGCGATGATCGTGTCGGCCGTCGATTCGCCGATGGCGGCGGCGAGCTGATTGAGGACGGTTTCGAGCTCGGCACCGTCGAGGTCGTCGATCGTGCCCTCGTCGAGAAGCGTCACGATGCCGCCACGGCGCCTGGCCGTCATCACCTGCTCGCGCACGGCGTCGTTGAGCAGCTTGCGGCCGCGGATCTCGTCCCGCACGGCGGCTTCGAGGTAGCGGCACTCCTGGCGGTCCTCCGCGTCGAGCTCGCCGCGCTTGTCGATGATGCGGCGCAGCATGGGGGACGCGAGGCGCAGCGTCTGCGCGAGGCGCACCTGGCGTTCGAACAAGTGCGCTTCCTGGGCGGCCTGCCACTCCGTCGCCTCCCGCTCCGCGAGCGCATACTGGCGGGCGTCACGCCCCGCCTTGGCGAGGGCGCGGGCGAGGAGGACGGCAACGGTCACCCAGACGACACTCCCGATCACGCCCATGTCGAGCAGCTGGGCCGGGCCGGCCCAGATGATCGTGTGCACGACGAGCGCGCCGACACCGACCCAGGCGAGCGCCGTTCGGCGGCGCGTCGCCGTGATCGTCATGAGAGTGCCGACGGCGGCGACGTACCAGGTCGCGTAGCCGTTCCTTGCGGAGCCGTCGAGCTGGCTGCCGACGAGGAGCGGGATCACGACGCAGACCGCGACGTTGAAGAAGGCGAGCGCAAGGCCCATCCGCATCGGGCTCGACGGCCAGAGGCTCAGGACCGTCGCGAGTGCGTAGAGCGCGAGCGCGATGATCGTCGGTCCCGGGGTGCGCGGCAGGTCGATGGAGTAGATGCCGAGCACGACGTGGTACGCCGAGAAGAGGCCGGCGAGGAACAGGACGAGCCCGCGCGGGACGGTGATCATCAGGGGGTCACCCCGCCGTCCTTCGGCCACTCGATGGTGATCGTGGTGCCCTGCCCCGGCGTGGAGCACACCGACACGGAGCCGCCGACGCTCTGCATCCGCTCCGCGATCGAGATGCGCAGGCCGAGGCGCGCGCTCGGGACGAGGGCCGGGTCGAAGCCGACGCCGGTGTCGGAAATCTGGATGGTGCATCCGCCCTGGCTGTTCGCACTCATCGTCAGCACCCGCTCGGGATCGGGCGCACCTGGGCCTGCGCCGGCGTGCTCCACGCTGTTGGCCATGGCCTGGACGGAGGCCGCGAGGATCGCCTCGGAGACGTGCGTGGGCACGGCGAGCTTCGGGATGGAGCACTCGACGATCGTGAACGGCCGGGCGAGCCGGGAGGCCGCGAGGCGGATCTGCCCGGCGAGCTCGGAGAAGCTCACCGTGCTGTCGTCGACGGCCGGGGTGATCGCTGCGTCCGTGAGGCGCTGGAGGGCGTCGGTGGCCATCCCGGAGGCGAGCTGCGCGGCCTTCGGGCTGCCGGCGGCGGCCGCGGCGAGGAACGTCGCGAGCACGCTGTCGTGCACGATCGAGTCCACCTGCACGCGCTCGACCTCGGTGGCGTGCTGGCGCACGGCGTTCGCGTACTTGTTGAGCGCATTCGTCTGCGCGGCGTCGACGGAGGCTGCCGTCTGCCGCAGCATGAAGATTATGATCAGGAGGACCTGGCCGAGGAGCGTCGCGTAGACGGCGTCGAGGGAAGCCAGCAGCGCATCCGCGTCACCGCCGGAGGGCAGCGAACGCACGATCCCGTAGGCGAGCGGGGCGGCGAAGGTGTACGCGCACGCCCAGCCGAGCGGGAACGAGATGGCCGCGCACGAGGTCGCGACCGTGCAGACGTACCAGAGCCAGGGCTTCCCGTCGAGGACGGCCGCCGGGTCCCGCATCAGGAACGGCCACCCGATCAGGGCGACGAAATACACGAGTGCAACGGCGCCGGTCGTGATGCGCACTCCGACCTTGGTGATCGAGGCCACTACGACGGCTGCGACCGCCACGGCGAGGGCGACCGGCATCGCGACGCCCATGACCGGCAGCCGCAACGGGATCTGCTGCAGCATCGCCGGGAGGGCCTGCAGGGAGAAGACGACGGCGACCCCGGCGACGGACCGGGAGATTACGACCTCGATCCGGGACCGGCTGATCGGGTTGCGGGGCTGGCGGATGCCGGGCGCCCGGATGCCCTCCGCCGCGACGGGTACGAGTTCCAGGCGGTCGGGAGGCAACCGTGTCGGGAGCTGCGGGATCGTGCCCGCTGCTTCAGCCGCGGCCATCTCCGCCATCCGGGTCCAGCCCCGGCAGGATTCCGTCTTCAACGGCCCGGCGCAGCAGGTCGACCTTCGTCGGCGCGGGACGCCCGACCTCGACGTACTTCACGCGGATCCGGTCGAGGTACTCCCGCGCGGTCGAGTGCGCGATGCCGAGCTGCATGGCGACCATCTTGAGCGGAAGGCCGGAGGCGTAGAGGTGCAGCACGTCCCGTTCCCTGCGGCCGAGCTGGGCCTTGGCGAAATCGCGGTCGGCGTCGATCGCGGTCGCCCATTCGAGGTTGTTGAGCACGTCGCCGCGTGCGACCGAGGCCACCGCGGCCATCACTGTCGTCGTCGGCGACGACTTCGGGATGACGCCGGCGGCGCCCGCAGCGAGGGCCTCGCGAACGAGGGCGACCCTGTCGGCGATGCTGTGCACGAGCACCGATGCGCCCGTGCTCTGGGCCAGGTGCACGTTGTCGGTGACGAGGGAGCCGTCGCCGAGGGAGAGGTCGAGCACGATCACGTCGCAGGGACGTCCGCCGATCCCGTCGACGAGTCCCTGGACGGTCGCCGCGGTTGCGACGACCTCGTAACCGACGTTCTCGCAGGCGGCCTGGATGCCGAGGCGGACGGATTCGTGATCGTCGGCGATGCCCACCCGGACCGGGTGGTCGAGCGGCGTACGCGCTTCAGCGGCGTGCGTCGAACCCAGGGTCGCACCGGCAGGGCCGGCGGGGGCATCCGCCGTCGTGGTCGGAGAGGTCGCGGGTGTTGTCGGGTGCGTCACTTGTTCCTACATTCTTCCATTGCACGTACACGTCAACGATAGCTATTTGGACAGCAGGGCGACGGCTTCGACGTGATGAGTGTTCGGAAAGAGATCGAACGCGCGCAGCTTCCGCAGCTCGTATCCGTGCCCGTTGAGGAGGGCGATATCGCGGGCGAGGGCGACGGGATCGCAGGCCACGTACACGATCTGCTTCGGGGACAGCACCGCGAGCTGGTCGATGACCTCGTGGCCTGCGCCGGAACGCGGCGGGTCGAGGACGACGGTCGCCGCCTGGTGCTTCGCCCGTTCGGCGGCGCTCGCGTCCCGGACCAGGCCGGCCAGGAAGCGGTCGACCCGGTCGGTGCGAACGCTCGCTCCGACCCATTCCGCGAGGTTCTCTGCGGCGAAGTCGGTCGCGTGCGCGTCGCTCTCGACGGAGGTGATCCGGACAGTGCTGCCGAACTTGTCACCGACGGCCGCAGCGAGCAGCCCGACGCCGCCGTACAGGTCGAGGTTGGTGGCACGGGGGTCGAACAGCTCGGGATCGATCAGGTCCTGGACGGCGTGGTACAGGGTGTCCGCAGCGCGGACGTGCACCTGCCAGAACCCGCCGGCGTCGAGACGGAATTCCCGGTCACCGACGACCTCACGGATCAGGGTGCGCGGGGTGGCCTTGGGCTTACCGCGCGCGTCCGGCTCCGAGACGAGGATCTGCACGGTGCCGAGGCTCGGGGAGACGACGTCGACTGAAGCCGCTCCGGGGAAACGCTGGTCGAGCGGGGCGGCCGCTTCGAGCATCCGCTCGGCGAGGGGAAGATCGCCGACGGGGATCACCCGGTGGGAGCGGGCCGCGTATGGGCCGACCGTGCCGTCTTCGTCGACGTGCAGG
>NZ_JASJVF010000003.1:0-49487 GCF_035019805.1 Cryobacterium sp. 10I1 | reverse complement strand
AGCTCTAGTTGCTTGCCGCGTAGCACTACCTTGCCCATCTTCCTTAATCTTCCGAGGTCCCGGCTGACGCTTTCGCGAAGGCGACGATTCAGTGGCAGGGTCACGAGTATGCAGGCAAGGGCCGCGGCGAAGAACGCAGATTCTGCCGCGAAGGTCAGCTGCACGCCGATTTCCGAGATGGCGGAAGTGCTCCCACGAGCGAGAACGGTGAACAGCACGAGAGCGAGCACGAGTGTGGCTACAAAGGTGATGGCAACGATGGCGATCTTGCGCACGATCTCCCTTCGGCTGATCGGAGCCCAGGGTCGTTCGACTTGGGGACGTGCTTCTTCGTGTCGGAGGAGCGTTCGTCCCACGAGCAATGCAACCGCGGTGAGCGCGACCCCGGCCCCGATGAAGACGATCGGCAGCCAAGCAGGCGCGTGGGTGAGGAACGCATAGAGAATGATCGCGACCGCTCCGAGTGCCTCGAGCCCGAGCACTATCCCGAACCACCATCTGAAATACCGTCGACTCTCGCCCGTTTTCTTCACATCCCAATAGGACGTGATTGAACCCAGGATGAGTGGGCCGTAGATGAAGACACAGAGCGCGCCGATCGCCAGTAGCAGCAGGCCGCTTGAATCTGTTGGCGCTTGGACGAGGATCAGGAAGGTGCCGCCGATAATGAGGCCGGTTGCCACGAGCACCGACAAAATGTATGCGAGTACTTTCATGGTTGTACGCCTTTCGGGTCGGATCGTGATATTCACACTCAGCAGCCTCGTAGTCAACCCGAAAATGGGGCCGCTCGAAAAATGTTGAATTCCGCCAATTTCGCCAGACGAGCACCGTTGTCTCAGTTTTTTACTTGGCCCACTTCACGCGTAGAAGGTTCTACCGCAGCAGCTCACACCTCTGGACTTGTCGGGGGGATCGGCCGCCGCTCAGTCGTGGGTTAGCCGTCGCTGTATGGAATCCTGGTGGCCTGCCCATTCTGCCGGGGCCAGCAGACGCGCGCATGAAGGTGCGAAGTTCCTCACCGTGACCGAAACCGACCGGGGGTTGTCTTCCTTATCGGGTTTAGTCGTAGAGGTATTGTTCGAGTCGGGGTACGCGCAGGAGTGCGAGGGCGCGTTTTTCGATTTGTCTGACGCGTTCCCGGGTGACGCCCTGGACGGCTGCGACCTGTTCGAGGGTGTGCGGCTCGTCGCCGTCGAGTCCGAACCGGGCGGTCAAGATGGCCTGTTCCCGGGACGGCAGTCGGTGAAGGTGGAAGGAGATATCGGCCCGGCGCAGGGTCAGGGTCGCGTATTCCTCGGGTTCGGGCAGGTCGCCGTCTTGGATGAGTTCGGAGATGTCCCCGACACCATCACCGATCGGCATGTCCAGAGAGATGGGTTCGCGGTCGTAGCTGAGTAACCGGGACACGTCCTGGGCCGTGAGAAGGGTGGCAGCTGCTAGTTCCTGGATGGTTGGTTCCCGATCTAGGGAAATCATTAGGTCGCGGCGGATTAGCTTGATTTTGTTGAGCTTTTCCGCGGTGTGCACGGGGATGCGGATCATGCGGGACTTGTCGGCTATGCCGCGGTGGATTGCTTGGCGGATCCACCAGGTGGCGTAGGTGGAGAACTTGTAGCCGGTCGTGAAGTCGTACTTTTCTACCGCGCGGACGAGGCCGATGTTGCCGTCCTGGACGAGGTCCATGATCGGCACCCCGCGGCCGGAGTAGTGTTTGGCGATGCTGACGACGAGGCGGAGGTTGGCTTCGATGAAGTGGTTCTTCGCCCGGCCGCCGTCGTGGGCGAGCCAGGAGAGTTCCCGGGAGATTTCGGGGTCGTCGACCCCGTGCGAGAGTTTCTCTGCGGCGAAGAGTCCGACTTCGATGCGCCGGGCGAGGTTGACTTCGTCCTCGGCGCGCAGGAGCGGGCCTTTGCCGATGCGGCGCAGGTAATCACCGAAAGCATCTGTGGCCTCGCGCGTATAGCGCCCGGCGACCGCCGGGCGAACAAGCGAGACTGGGGAGGTGGTCGTCGGGGCTTGGGTTTCGGCGCTCATTTCGTTGCCGCCCCGGCGATACTCTCCACCGCTCGGGCCAGGGTGGACATGGCACGGCATTCTAGAGGCCTGATGAGATTCGTTGCCTCGAAGGTATTCCCGACGTGTTGAATGTAGCCGAGGATATCGGAGGCTGGCTCATCCCCGTCTCGCTGACCTCGTACTTGCCAGGTCGTCGCGGAAACGGCGACTAAGCTAACGCTGTCGTGCTGACGTGAAGCTAGGACATGTTCGGGCATGAACGCCTCCAAATCACAATGGGAGGTTCAGTACACATGCTGAAAAGAGAACTCTCAAGAGGGTTGACGTACCCCTGCGCACCCCTGTAGGGGGGTGTTCAGCCGTCGCTGCGTCAAGTCGCGATGAGTTGGAAAGAAGCCCCTCGTTGGTCAGCCGTGGGGTCGTCTGGGACCGACGGCCTTGGCAAAAACGACATGCTCCTCGAACGGTGCAGGTCCTACGAACTTGCTGACATTTGGGCGATGAAAGCGTGCCGACGCACGGTTTCGGATGGAGTGTTGAGACCTTGATGCATGCAGGGTCGTGATTATGTTCAGCGTCAGTTGTTTGATACTGGGGCGTTCGCGAAATTCGCACGCAGAAGAAAGCTACTGATGGAGAGAGCCTGCACTCACGAGGCGGTCACCGCGTGATTCTTGGAAAGACCGATCAAGTCTTTTCCGAAGGAGTACACGCGATGACCGCACCTCATTTTATTGACCCTGCCCGTTTCCTGTCCGAACAACTTGAGCAAGCCTCGCCGGACCTGATGCGGCAGATGCTGACCACGTTCATCAACGCGCTGATGAGCGCCGAGGCCGAAGCCGTCTGCGGCGCCGAATACGGCCAGATCTCCGCCGACCGGACCAACTCCCGCAACGGCTACCGACACCGTGATTTCGACACCCGCACCGGCACCCTCGATGTCGCGATCCCGAAGTTGCGCACCGGCACCTACTTCCCGGACTGGCTCCTCGAGCGCCGCCGCCGGGCCGAGGCCGCCCTGACCAGCGTCGTGGCGACCTGCTACCTCCTCGGGGTGTCGACCAGGCGGATGGAGAAACTAGTCGAGTCCCTCGGTATCACCCGCCTCTCCAAGTCGCAGGTGTCGATCATGGCCAAGGACCTCGACGAGCAGGTCGAGCAGTTCCGCACCCGCCCCCTCGACGCCGGCCCCTACACGTTCGTCGCCGCCGATGCCCTGGTGCTGAAGGTCCGCGAGGGCGGCCGTGTCGCCAACATCCACGCGCTCCTCGCGACGGGCGTAAACAAGGACGGGCACCGCGAGATCCTGGGCTTGCAGGTCACCAGCGCCGAAGACGGCGCCGGCTGGCTCGGCTTCTTCCGCGACCTGACCGCCCGCGGCCTCACCGGTGTGAAACTCGTCACCAGCGACGCCCATGCCGGCCTCGTGGCCGCGATCGGGGCCACCCTGCCCGGTGCGACCTGGCAGCGCTGCCGCACCCACTACGCCGCGAATCTGATGTCCGCGACCCCGAAGTCCAGCTGGCCGTGGGTGAAGACCCTGCTCCACTTGCGTCTACGACCAGCCCGACAAGGACGCCGTGCACGCCCAGTTCGACCGAGTCCTGAACGCCCTCGAAGAGAAGCTCCCCGCGGTCGCCACTCACCTCGAGACAGCCCGGGCCGACGTGCTCGCGTTCACCGGGTTCCCGAAGGAGATCTGGCGTCAGCTCTGGTCCAACAACCCACAGGAACGCCTCAACCGAGAGATCCGCCGCCGCACCGACGTCGTGGGCATCTTCCCCGACCGTGGCTCCCTGATCCGGCTCGTCGGCGCGGTCCTGGCCGAACAACACGACGAATGGATCGAAAGCCGCCGCTACCTCGGCCTCGACGTCCTCAGCCGCTCACGCCTCACCCCCATCCCGACCGAGAAGGAGGAGCAAACAACCGAACTCAGCGCCCTCAGCGCCTAAAAATCCAAGAATCACGCGGAAAACTCGTTACACCACACATTTGGACTTGACCTGCAACACGCCCATCAGGGCCGGGGTTACACCACGCTATTGGACGCAACCGGCCACGCGCGGCGGCGCGACCCTCTAGTCGAGCTGGGGCCACTCTTCTTTGTGACTGAATCCCCTTGAGTTGTCGACCATTTTTAAGTAGGTCGGTGCCAGTGCCCACAGCGCGACGTTCACAATAATAGGCACCGGGGATATCGCGGCGAACAGTTTTCGCCCCCGGTCGGCCTCCGCGCCAGCAAGCAGAGTCGACGTTCCGCGCAGTTGAATGCCCTGAAGCTTCGTGACGTCTTTTTCTTGGGTGGAAATGGTCGCGGCGACGGTGGGATTGGCCAGCATCAGGCGCCCATGGGCCGTGTTCGGGCTCGTGACAAACAGCAGCCTCCGCCCGGGCAGGTCAAACGAGTAGAACACATTCGCCGCCCACACCGAATTTTCGGCGCTGGCGGCGAGCGACACCACGTGGTGGCTGGCGATATACCGGTCGATCGCCGCGGTGAACGCGGGCGATGTGGTTCTGGCGGCCATGGTTTAGAAGACCAAAGACCAGAGCGTGGTCACCGGAATAACGAAGATCAGCGCCGGCAGCATATTCGCGATCGGAAAGTTCTTCAGGCCGCAGATTCGGAAACCGGTTGCGAGCATCAGAACTCCACCCACGGCGGAGAAGTTGGCCTCTGCGCCACCGCTCATCAGGGGCTCAATGAACACGGCGCCGAGCTCAATCAGAACCATGATGACGATCTGTGGCACCGCGACCACTCCGACCGCGTAGCCCAAGGTGGTGGCAAAGATTGCAGAAGTCAGAAGGTCGAGCGCGGCCTTGGCGATCAGAATCGACGGGTCGCCGGTCATGCTTTCGTGCAGAGCGCCAAAGATTCCGGTTCCGCTCGCACAGAAGAGCACCACGATGGCCACGTACTTCTCGAGGAATTCTTCATGGGTGATGTTGCCGGGTATCGGCACAACCCGTCCGATGAAGCGGTTTAGCGCCGATGCGGCCACGCCGATGCCCTTCTCGACGTAGGCCAGCTCCCCTACCACGCAGCCGAGGAGAACCGAGATAACCATCACGCCGATGGTATTGACCTTGACGATCATCACCACGCCCATGGCCATCGAAGCGACACCGAAGATTGCAGGCAGGCCGACTTTCAGTCGTGTGGGCATACGACCGCCGAGGGCCGCACCTCCAAAGCCGCCGACCAGCACGGCTACGGAGTTGATAATGGCGCCTATCATTGGACCTTCTTTGATTCGGCTCCCCAGCGGGGGAAGGTATCGATGTGGATGCCAAACAGGTCGAGAACCCGACCTACGGTCTGGTCAACGATGTCGATCGACGACGTCGGTCTGATGTAAAAGGCGGGGACCGGCGGGAAGATGATCCCGCCGGCCTCGGTCACAGCCGTCATGTTGCGCAGGTGCACCAGTGACAATGGGGTTTCCCGCGCGAGTAGCACCAGGCGGCGACGTTCCTTGAGGATGACGTCGGCCGCCCGCGAGACCAGCGATGCGCTGACGCCCGTGGCTATCTCGGCCAGAGTGCGCATCGAGCAGGGCGCTATGACCATGCCGTCAGTGACGAAAGAACCCGAGGAGATCGACGCTGCGATGTCGGAGGGCTTGTGCACAAAATCGGCAAGGCCCTCCAACTCGTGTTTGGATAGCACCGTTTCGTACTCCCGGGTGATCTGCCCGGAAGGTGATATCACGAGATGGGTTTCGACGTCCTGTCCGCGCAACACGTCAAGCATCCGAACGCCATAGGCGATTCCGCTGGCACCGGTGATGCCGACAATCAGGCGCTTGCGCGCCACCTAGTCCTCGTACTCGGGGAAGTGAAGGCTCGGAGCCCATGGCCGGGGGTCGACTTCCTTGAACTGGGCGCGGGCGAAAACATCCTTCATGTGGAACGGTGCGGTCGCGTCAAAGATCGTCTTTGCGGTCACGCCCTTCACGGGAAGGCGCGGGTCGTAGTCCGGCTGCTGGCTAGGGTCAAGCACGTGCCCCATCACACCGGGAACCACGATGAGGTCGAGGTCGCCCTGCATCCGGGTGGTCATCGCCCACAGCACGTCGTCGGAGTCGAACGGGTCAACGTCTTCGTCCACGAGGATGACGTTCTTCAGCTCGCTGTAGGTGGCCAGGGCCACCAGAGCGGCCTGGCGGGCACGGCCGTCATCGAACGCCTTGGACTTGTTCACCTGCACAACCGCGAGCAACTTGCCGCCGCCGGCGGTATGTGCGTAGACCTGCGAGACGAAGCCCGGCAGGGCCGCGTCCAACGCGCGAAGGATCGAGGCCTCGGTCGGGATTCCGGCCAGCGAGGTATGCTCCTCGCCCGGGCCGACGAGAGTCTCAAGGATCGGGTGCATCCGGGTGGTCACCGCCGTGACCTTGAAGATCGGCAGCGCGGTGTTGGCCGGGCCGTTGTAGCCGGGAAACTCGGGCATGGCGTGCCCAGTGTCCGAGTGCAGGTCCTCGCGCATACGCACGTTCGGCAATAGCTCGCCCTCGATGACGATCTCAGCGCGCGCGATGGAGTGCTGGTTCACGGTAATGGCCTTGACCAGCTCGACGGGCGAGTGGCGCAGCCCGCCAGCGACCTGCAACTCGTCGTAACCGAACGGTGTGGTCGGCGCCTCGAAACAGGCTCCGATGTAGACGGCGGGGTCGAGACCCATGTTGATGGTTATCGGAAGAGCCTCGCCCTTGGCCTCGGCCTTGAGCCGGAACGCGTCGATGTGGCGGCCCGGCGCGAAGAAGATCGACAGCTCGTCCTTGCCCTGCACTGCGATACGGTGAATAGTGACGTCGGAGTGGCCATTTTCGGGGTCGGTGCCCAGCAGCAATCCCATACAGAAGTACGGTGCGGCGTCTTCCGGCGTGTTCGTCGGGGCCGGCAGCAGCGTACGAATGTCGAAGCCGGGGTCGGAGGCGAGGTAGATCTTCTCCTGCACAGGTGCATTGTTCTTGCCCACAACGACGGGTGCGAGCGCCGCGTTGAAAGCGGCGGCCACAACCTGATTCACTGTCTTCGGGGTGGCGCCGAGCAGGGTCGCGACGCGGCTTCGATCGGCCAGCACACCCACCACAACACGCACGTCATCGAAGCCGGTGATCTTGTTGAACTGCATCGCGGGGCCACGACGAGTGGGCCGCATCACCGTTCCACCAGCGCCGACGTGCTTGTACACGCCCGCCAGTTCGGCGTTCGGGTCGACCGGATGATCGGTCTGGATGAAGTTCTTCGGATCATCGGCGATGAGGGCGAGGGCCGACCTGAGGTCGTTAACCTGTCCCTGCGGCGCCTGGGCTATCGTCGGTTCCGCGCTGTTGATAAGCGCCATGAGGATCCTCCTACGGATTCACGAGCCCTACTAGGCCCAGACACCAGCGTAATCCTTAACTAGTTAAGTATTTCACCCCCGGTGTAAGCCACCCGGCTCATGGATTCAGCCCGGCTTGTGAGCGAGCAGACGCTGCAGCAACCGGATGAGCTGGCGCTGGTCAGCTTCTGCCAGTCCACCCAAGCTCGCTGCCTCGGCAGCGAAAAACTCGTCGAGCACCCCGTCCAGCACGGCGCGCCCATCGTCAGTCAGCGCAAGCTGGTACTGGCGGGCGTCCTTCGGATCCACGCTGCGCGTGACCAACCCCATCTCATGCAGACGCCCGAGGCGCTTCTTCATTCCCGCCTGCGTCACGAACATCTGGCCAGCAAGCTGTGCCTGCGTAACAAACGTGTCACCATCGGCGCGATAAAGCGCCGCGAGGATATCGAAAATCTCCCGTGACAAGCCATGGGCGGCCAACACAACATCCGCACCGGAACGAAGGTGTACGGCGGTGCTTCTCACTAGGGCGATGAGCTCGACCTGCTGGGAATCATGGCCCCGCCGTTCCCACTGAGCGGCGAGTTCGTGCACGGCGCGAGAGGAATGAGCGTCTTCGTCTGCACCAAATTGTGTCTCAGGCGAAGCCATGCAGTTAGGCTACCACCCAGCCCGACTCCGCTGTGAGCGCCGCGACACCAGCAGTTCCTGGCGTCGTCGCGGCAGAAACGCACTCCCGACGAGGGCACTCCCACGTCTTTGCTGTAAAAACCTACTCGTCGCGGTAGTTGTTTCTACTGGAGCCAGCGGCGACCAGGCACGCGCCCCGGGCGGAACGTGGAGGAATAGAGGTGCGGCCGCGGGGCTTGGGTTTCGGTGCTCATTTCGTTGCCGCCCCGGCGATACTCTCCACCGCTCGGGCCAGGGTGGACATGGCACGGCATTCTAGAGGCCTGATGAGACTCGTTGCCTCGAAGGTATCTCCGACGTGTTGAATGTAGCCGAGGATATCGGAGGCTGGCTCATCCCCGTCTCGCTGACCTCGTACTTGCCAGGTCGTCGCGGAAACGGCGACTAAGCTAACGCTGTCGTGCTGACGTGAAGCTAGGACATGTTCGGGCATGAACGCCTCCAAATCACAATGGGAGGTTCAGTACACATGCTGAAAAGAGAACTCTCAAGAGGGTTGACGTACCCCTGCGTACCCCTGTAGGGGGGGCGTTCAACCCTCGCTACGTCAAGTCGCGATGAGTTGGAAAGAAGCCCCTCGTTGGTCAGCCGTGGGGTCGTCTGGGACCGACGGCCTTGGCAAAAACGACATGCTCCTCGAACGGTGCAGGGGACTGCCCCGAGTTCAGTTGACTCAAAGAGTTAGTGGTTTCAGGCGGCCTTGAGGCCACGTATATTGTCTCAAACTCGATCGGGGTGAGCTTGCCGACGCGGCGTTGCCGACGCGGCGTTGCCGACGCGGCGTTGCCGGCGTTTGCGGTGGTAGGTCCGCTCGATCCAGAGCACCATCGCCAGGCGCAGTTCTTCCCGGGTTGACCACCGCTGCCGGTCAAGAACGTTCTTCTGCAGCAGGGCGAAAAAGGACTCCATCGCGGCGTTGTCGCCGCAGGCGCCGACGCGGCCCATCGATCCGGTGATGCCGTTGTTCTTCAGCACCCGCAGGAACGCGTTGGAGCGGAACTGGGAGCCTCGGTCCGAGTGCAGGATCGTGCCGTCGATGGTGCGCTGGCCGATCGCGTTCCGGGCGGCCGCGACGGCCAGGGACGCCTTCACCCTGGAGTCGATGGAGTAGCCGACGATCTTGTTCGAGTAGACGTTTTTGATCGCGCAGAGGTAGAGCTTGCCCTCGTCGGTGCGGTGTTCGGTGATGTCGGTCAGCCAAAGCTGGTTCGGGCGTGTCGCGGTGAATTTCCGCTCGACGAGATCGTCGTGGACGGGCGGGCCGGCCTTACGGGTGAGGCCGCGTTTCTTCGCGAACACGGACCAGAGCCGCTGCTGCGAGCACAGCCGCCAGACCCGGTTCTCGCCGGCGCTGAGGCCCGCCTGGTGGAGCTCGTCGGCGATGAACCGGTAGCCGAACGCAGGGTCGTCCCGGTGGATATCCCAGGCGGCGTTGGTGTCCCAATCGCGCTGGGAGATAGGGTTGCGCTTCCACTGGTAGAACGCTTGTTTGGAGAAGCGCAACACCCGGCAGGTCACCGTTACGGGGACACCGTCGACGGCCAGTTCACGGACCAGCGGGTAGATCATTTTGGGTTGACGTCCCGGGAGAGATAGGCCACGGCCCGCCGCATGACCTCAGCTTTCTGCTCGAGCAGCCGGATGCGCTTCCTGGCATCGCGCATTTCCGCGGATTCCTTCTCGGTCACGCCGGGCTTGACGCCTTCTTCGACGTCGGCTTTCTTGAGGCAGTTCGCCAGGCAGGACTCCGAGATCCCGAAGTCCTTCGCGATCTGATTCAGCGGGGCTTCGTGCTTCCGGGCTACCGCGACAACATCGCGGCGGAACTCGGGTGGATAGGGCTTGGGCATGATGACATCATTCCAGCGAAGACGAATCTCCACAGGTCAGGAGTCAACCAAACCGGGGGCAGTCCCCAGCGTGCAGTCGTTGCGCTATGACGGCCCATGGGGAATGCTTTGGGAACAAATTTTGCCCATCGACGTCGACGGCGATGGCGACGACGGTTGCGGCACGCTGCGACGGGTAATCCACGTCCCATCGCGTTAAAAACACGCCGCGAAGAGGCGTTGGTTCGGGGGGAGCTCAGGATGTAGACCACGTCGGGGGCGTCGGCGTTTTCTTGCGCGTCAAGTCCGTCCTAGGCAGGTAACTGAGTTCGGTGCAGTTGAGTGCAAAGCCGTTATCATTGCTAATGATGTGTGGAGTTGACACGATCTTCTCGGCCGGACTACGGAGTTCACGTTGAGCTGCAGGCAAGTGGAACTCGGCACGTTCCGCATCCATATCGTAAGGAGATCAAGGTGGCGTCAAAACCTGCTGCAGACATTGTTCAAAGTATTGGAGGTGCCGGAAACGTCGTGGGTCTCACCCATTGCGCCACCCGGCTTCGCTTCCAGCTCAAGGACGCATCCGGAATCGACCAGGCGGCCGTCGAGGCCATCCCGGTGGTTCTGGGCGCCGTTCCCCAAACCGGCGACCGATACCAGGTCGTCATTGGTGGAGCGGTTGAGACCGTCTACAACGAAATTATGGCCCTCCCCGAAATGAAGCGGATCAGCTCCGGCGGATCCAGCGAGGGCGACTCCATCGCTGACATGAAGGCCGCGGGGAAGGCGAAGGGTCCGCGCGGTAAGTTCGCCGGGCTCGACACGTTCTTCGAGGTTCTGTCGGACTCGTTCCGGCCGATCCTCGGTGCGCTGCTGGGCGCGTCGCTGTTCATTACATTCATGGCCTTGATGGCGACCCTCGGTGTCATCCCGGCCTGGAACGCGCCCGGCGTCACCCTTGATCCGTCCTGGCAGTTCGTGAACCTGATGTGGCAGGGCGTCTTCGTCTTCCTGCCGCTGATGGTGGCATACAACGCCTCCAAGCGGATGGGCGCCGACCCCTGGGTCGGCTTCGGAATCATGGCCGTCGTCATGCTCCCCGGCTTCACGGCCCTGGGCAAGACCGATGGTGCGGCGTCCGTTTTCGGCGGCCACGCATCCGTCGTGCAGATCTTCGGACTGCCGTTGACGGTATTCGACTACAGCTCGCAGGTGTTCCCGCCCCTGCTGATGGCCGGAGTGCTCGCCGCCCTGACCGTGCTCTTGAAGAAGATCATCCCGTCCAGCGTCCAGCTGATCTTCGTGCCGTTCATCAGCATGCTCATCATGATCCCGCTGACCGCCTTCCTGATCGGCCCGATCGGTGTGTACGGCGGAGCCGGTCTCGGTAACTTCCTCAAGTCGATCAACGATTTCTCGCCGTTCATCTTCGCGGTTGTCATCCCGCTGGCCTACCCGTTCATGGTTCCGCTCGGCCTGCACTGGCCGCTGAACGCGATCATGCTGCTCAACATCCAGTCCCTCGGATTTGACTTCATCCAGGGCCCGATGGGCGCCTGGAACTTCGCGTGCTTCGGTGCGACCGCCGGTGTGCTCTTCCTCGCCATTCGCGAGAAGGACCGCTTGATGAAGCAGACCGCGACAGGCGCTCTCGCTGCCGGTCTCCTCGGCGGCATCTCCGAGCCGTCTCTCTACGGAATCCATCTCCGCTTCAAGCGCATCTACCCGCGCATGCTCATCGGTTGCCTCGTCGGTGGCGTCATCATCGGGCTCGGCGGCGGCGTCAAGACCAGCGCTTTCGTC
This sequence comes from Cryobacterium sp. 10I1, assembly GCF_035019805.1. Lineage (NCBI taxonomy): Bacteria > Bacillati > Actinomycetota > Actinomycetes > Micrococcales > Microbacteriaceae > Cryobacterium > Cryobacterium sp. 10I1. The sequence continues at coordinate 37,805 of NZ_JASJVF010000003.1, read as the reverse complement.
TTCACCTCGCTGTTGACCATCCCCGCCTTCAACAACATCCCGCTGTACACGATCGCCATCGCTGCAGCCTTCTTCACCGCGATGATCCTCGTGATCCTCTCCGGCTACCAGACGCCGGAGCAGAAGGCGGAAGTCGCCGCCCAGGTCGACGCCGACGAAGCTGCGGAGGGCAAAAAGGCCACAGCCGGTTCGCACATCGCAGCACCGGTCGTCGCTACCGCGGTAGTCTCCGGAACCGGTGCCGCAACTGGTGCCAGAACGGGCTCGGCGACCGCACTGGCCACCCTCCTGGCCACGATAGGTTCGCCCGTTGCCGGTATCGTCGTTCCGCTCGACGAGGTTCCGGATCCTGTGTTCAGTAAGGGAATCGTCGGGCCCGGCGTCGGAGTGGATCCGACCGGGGACACCGTATATGCACCTGCTGCGGGCAAGGTCATGGTCGCGCAGCCGACCGGCCACGCCTTCGGGCTGCTGCTGGACAGCGGCGTCGAACTGCTCATCCACGTGGGCATCGACACCGTGAACCTCGCAGGCAAGGGATTCGACGTCAAGGTCGCCGCTGGCGACAGGGTCGAAGCCGGCACCCCGCTGGTGACCTTCGACCGCGCAGTCATCGAAGCTGCCGGCTACTCGCTGGTGACCCCGGTACTCGTTACCAACGCCAAAAAGTTCGGTTCGATTGACCAGGCAGCGTCTGGCCATGTTGAGGTCGGAAGCCCACTCATTAAGGTTGCCGTCAAGTAAGTCTCTACACGGCAGCGGCACGTCACGGCTCAGGTTGGGCAGAGAATCTCTGCCCAACCTGAGTCGTTTCTTCGTGTCCCGGGTAGGCCGCAGTCCCGCAGCCGGCCCCTCAAGTTCGCCTGTCTGCTCATGTGCAGTCCTTCATTGATCGTTGCGCGCAACGATAGTCCGATGTATGTGAACAGCAGTCCCCGCTCTCCGCGCGTGTGGCCCGGTAGCGCCAAGGTCGTTCACGCCGAAGCAGAAGCCCGACCATCTCGCCGCTTATGAGTGCTCGATGACCTGTAACGGTGCGGCGCGTCTATGCGAGAGCAGGGCATCTACTTCTCGCAGATTAATGAGTGACGAAAGCTCCGTGAAGTAGAGTGCTGCAAGGTAAAAAAGTTGGGAAGAACATCGGCCGGTTCACGCCCGGGAAGGGCGAGATTGCCCGGCCTCATCGCGAGCTCGATGTCACTGAACGGCGTCTGGCCACGACGGGGCAGGTTATCGCTACCAAGCTCCTTGCTGCATAATCAAAAGCAGTAACATCCACAGTGTCGAGAAACTTCACCGTTCTCGGCGACGTTCCCATGCGTTTAACGTTCAGTGAGAAACTCTCATTGGGAATACCCCTGCTTTTCAGCATTCCATTCCCGACTGAACTCGAAGCGTATTGATCCTCTGTCCCGCACTCCGATGAATAACGAGGTCGGCTGATTGCGGGACTTGGACGTCGGCCTAGGTTAGGTCTATGCCCTCGAGCTCCCAGTCGCAGTCATCGCTCGAACATTGATCCACCCAGGTGCGCTTTCCGTCCGCCAACTCCGGTGAGTAGGGCCCATGCACCACGCTGCTGTTGCAGTTCGGACAGATAATAATGAGCATTATTCGATCATACGAGGCGAATCGACTCCGACCGCTCCCGCACGCGCACGCGTAAGCGCACGCGCACGAAAGTGGTCGACGGTGAGACGACCGCGATATGGCTGCGATCGGTCAGAGCAAATCCGATATCGCCGCGGAAAATATCGCGTACAGGCTCCGCGGTTCTCTGTGCGGCCTCGAGCGAAAAACAATGAGGCGATTGGGGCCTCGTTCACGAACCAAGCAATCGCAGCCAACTACTCAACGGTCTCGGACCCGCTGACCGTCTCGTCAATGCCAATCCCACGAGCAGAGTTTCACAGTAGCGATGGTGGCCCCCTAAAGCGTTAATACTCAGTGCGTTCAACCGGGTCAAGGAATTCCATGACCTCATAGTGGCCGTGGTTCTTGTTGATGAAGCCAACCAGGCAGAGAGCATTGTTTCTGGCAATGCGGCGGTCAATGACCCTCCACTGACAACCAGACAAAGCGCGGACCTCGATGTCCTCAGAGGTACGGGTCTGCAATCGGCCGGCGATCATGATGCTTCCTCTCTTCAATCTGCCCGCGACGATAGTGCGCCCGTCTGGTCGTTTTCTGGACAGCCGATTCGGGTGCCCGTCTACAACGGCCAGAGCTCGAGGGTTCCAATGCCGGAGGTCGTTCTTCGGTTTGGGTCGAAGTGGCCTCGTGGACGGCCGGCCCCCGTTCAGTTCAACGGTTTGGGGTGTCACGGGTTGGGGCTCTTCGTGCGCCTCTGGCGCGGTGGGTTTGGCGGATTGGAGAAAAGGGAAGCTCATTTGGATTCAATATGGGGATTATGCCGATCTTGCCGTGGAGGCGCCGGTGGTTGAATCAGTCGCTGCGCTCGGCGACGGCAATGGCGAACTCGAGGTCGTTGATGCCGCACCAGGGTGGTCGCGGTTGCGGATTAGTTCGGCCTTGAAGAGGGGAGTGAAGGCTTGGCCCATCGCGTTGTCGTAACGGTCGTCTTTGGACGCGACCGTGGCGACGGCTTCGATGTCGGCGAGGCGTTCGGTACGGCGGATAGCCCAGGTTGTTCAAGACATACGCTCGCAGGATCCGCCTGCTGGTTGTGCCTCGCATGTGGTGGGCTTGCCTCGGAGTAGTGTCGCGTTGTCGACCCGGCCGGGCAGGATGCCGCTAGTGAGCCGAGAGCGGAGCGAGGTGGAGGTCGGCGGCGGCGAGCACCTCGGCCCCCGCATCCCGGAGCGCGGCCATGAAGGCGGCCTGGACGGATGCCCCGGGCACCTCGTTGCCTTCGAACTCGAAGTCGGGTGCGGCGCAGGCGTCGTGCACGACCGTAACAACGAGGCCGAGGTCGAGCGCGGCTCTGGTGGTCGCGTCGATGCACATGCTGCTCATCATGCCCATGATGACGAGGTGTTCGATGTCCTCGTCCCGGAGTAGCTGTTCGAGTCCGGTGCCGATGAAGGCGTTCGGGGAACCCTTGGTCAAGTGGCGTTCGGTCGCTACCGGCGCTACGAGCGGGTAGATCTCGGCGCCCGCGGTCCCGGGGATGAAGAACGTCGCATCCGGTTCGGTGGCGAGGTGCTGGAAGTGGATGATGGGGGTGCCGGTGGCACGGGCCGTGTCGAGGACGCCCCGGGCGATGACCGCGGCAGACTCACTCCCGGTGAGGGGATATGCACCCCCGGGGAAGTAGTCGTTCTGAATGTCAATGACCACAATTCCAGTGCTCACATTTGCTCCGCTTCGTTTTTTTGTGCCATCTTCCCACATCACTCTCATCTTCACGGGCAGGAACTGATCGACGAGAACCAGATCGACGCGACGACGTCGGCTTGCCGTTTCGCGCACTCAGCTGCACGTAACCTTGGTGCTCGCTGGTCGGACTGTCCCGATGGTCGTTTTTGTGCTGCTCGGCGGTGCCTGGGCTGACCGATTGCCGCGCAAGAGCCTCATGGCCACCAGCGATTTGGTGCAGTTGTGTACGCAGGCAGGGTGCGTGCGCTGATCCTGACGCAGCATGCCTCGGCGCTTTGGGCGATGGTCCTGCTGTAGGCGGGTAACGGTGCGGCGAGTGCTTTCTTCCGGCCTGAATCCACGGGACTGGTGCAGGAGGCTGTTCCCGTCGCCGAGTGGCAGAGCGCAAAGGGGTTACTGTCGGCGAGGAGCGGCATCTCCGCTCACGCAGGCCCGGTGATCGCCGCCGTACTCATCGCACTTGTCGGCAATGCTTGGGCGGTCGGGGCGCCCTGCGAATTTCGACCGAGTTCGTCACCGCGATCGAAGTCGACATCGGATGGTCGGTGGCCTTGTTCGGCATCACGTACTTCGTGATCCTTAACGGTGACTTCGGCACTCAAGGCGGCCGTGCGAGAGAATCCAGTGAGGGCGCCCATGATCATGGAGGCCAGCGTCATAAGTGCGCGGACCTACATGGGATTTTCGATTACCCGTCAGAGACAGACGAGCGGGCTGATCTGGGAGAGCTCTTGACGATCGTCCGTGCCGACGTTCGTCTGCCTTTCGGTCCGAGTCAGTTGGTCACGACGTGCAGCGTCAGCTCTTCCGGTCGTTAGAAATTTGCGCGGGCGGCGAGATAAAGCGCTCCAACGAGTTCGGCTCGGCTTCCGTGTTCTGCCGCTGCAACGGTCATTCCTTGAGCTGCTGCAGGTTGCGCATACTGATCGATACCCAGTCTGATGCCGGTGAGAAGCGCAGGATTGGCCGTTCCGAGTGTGCCGCCGACCACTAAGAGACTGGGGTTGAGCAGGTTACACAGCGCGGACAAGGCTTGACCCACGGTGCGACCGGCGTCACTGAAGATGCGGTCCGTGATTTCATCTGCGAAGGGGAGGCTGTCGATTCGGTCGATGGTGACGCCTTCATGGCTGTGGGCTAGCTGCGCGACGACACTGTCGACTGAAACCACTGCCTCAAGACACCCTCGGCTACCGCAGCGACACAGCTCCGCGTTGTTTTCGAGTCGATTATGTCCTATTTCCCCAGCTAATCCTGCTGAGCCTTTGTAGATTCGGCCTCCCAGAATGAGTGCCGCTCCGATGCCGTCGGAAATTTTCACGTAAAGAACGTCATCATGCCCGGATGCCACACCGCGCCGATGCTCTCCGATCGCGCCGAGGACTGCATCATTTTCTACCAGCACGCTGTGCCCCAAGCGCCGCTGTAGCTCTGCAGCCGGATCAAGCCCGACCCAGCCCGACAAAATCGTGGGCGATCGGACCACTCCGCGTTGCGCGTCCACGGGGCCCGGGATACCCGCAACAATCGTGACAAGATCGCCGATTTCGTATTTTTCACATAACCGGTCGAGAAGCTCGCAGGCCGCATTCATTGCCTCCTGCGCGTTCAAGTCGACGTTCAGCAACGTCGTCGCGCTCGCAATCTCCGCGCCAGATCCATCAGCCAGTGCCACGGAAATGTGCTTGTGGCCAAAATCGATACCCGCTACCCATCCCGACAATGGAGTCGGGAGCAGACGTAGAGCTGGTCGACCGCTCCCCGATCCCTTGCCCTTCGCGAGAGGGTCGACCTCCACCACACGGCCTTCGCGTAAAAGCCGACGCACCAGGAATGTGACACCGCTTGGGGACATCAACGTCGATGAGGCCAGTTCTGAACGAGAAAGTCCCTCGGGGGCAAGCCGAATACGGTCGTACAGGTCTTCAAGGGCCCTATCTCGCGGGGCGACAGCTCGTACATCGGTCACCTTGCCAGCATAGGCAGTGTGATGGTGCAAAAAAATCTTTCTTGCGATGAATGGCCAAAAAAAAGACAGAAATGCAGTCTTTTAGGCATTGACTGACGAGAAGATTCGCGGTTCACTTGCACCAGCCTCGGTACCCGTGCTTGTTCTGCGCACAGCAGTAAAGACGCCGAAGATGCTTGCTTCCGGGTCGGAGACGACTCGGGAGAGCTGGATCAATCCTGTAATGGTGTCAGAGAGGACAACCGTGAATCAGATCAGCAATCAGGGGCGACGTGACAGGAGGGTCGCAAAGACCGCGCTGTCCATGTGCGCAGGGGGTGTCGGCATTGCGCTGGTGTTGAGCATGGCCTCAGGGACGCTTGTGGCGGCCGCCGCGCAGCCAACCCCGGCGACCACCCCCCGGGTCTCACCGGCCACCGCCTCGGATGCCCCATTTACGAAGACTGTCTCATATCTTCTTTCCCAGATGACCCCGGGCGAAGAGGTTGCCGTAGTCGAGCATGGCGTCGATCCAGATAACCACGGCCAAGCAGGCTACCTGGCCGGAGTTCCCCGACTTGGCGTCCCCGCGATCCGGCATGCTGACGCCTTGGGCATCAACGTATACGCCGACGGAACAGCATTCCCCACCCGACTTGGACTCGCCTCTTCCTTCGACCGCAATGCGTACAACGTCCTCGGTGAAGAAGTCGGAAAACAGGGGAGGGCTCTGGGCGTAGATCTCGTTTACGGTCCCCAGGTCGATATGGCGCGCTACCCTTCCTGGTCCAGGAATTTGACTACGAACGGTGAAGACGCGTACGTCTCCTCCCAGTTCTCCGCGGCTGAGATCAACGGCATTCAGAGCACCGGTCTCATGTCACAGGTCAAACACGTGTCGTTCTACAACGGCCAAGATCGAGACACACCGTCGCTGATCGGATCGCAGGCGGCGCACGAGATCTACCTCGCACCAGCGCAGTCCGCAATCCAGCAGGGCGGCGTCAGCTCGGTGATGTGCTCTTACGCGATCTTCCAGATTGTCGGCGAGCAAAGCGCGCCACAGTACGCCTGCTCGAACTCCAATCTCCTCACCAACATCGTCAAGAATCAGTTCCAACTCAAGGGTTTCATCACGTCCGACTACACCGCTAGCAAGGCAACGTCGGACGTCCTAGCTGGGATGGACAATGAGTTCGCCTCCAGCAACCTTTCGGCGTCCAAGCTGGTCCCACTCATCGACTTGACGTCATCATCGTTTAGTGCACCTTATGCCGCTGCGACGGCCAATGCGGTCGCGCGCATGCTGTACGAGTACGAGCGCTTCGGCCTGCTTGACAACAGCAAGATTCCCACTGCGCACGAGTCGGCGGTACCACAGCACGGCGACGTCACATCGACCTACAACGGCACGAGCGTTGACAAGCAGAGTGGCGATAATGTCGCTCTGGCGCTGGCCGAGGAAAGCGGCGTTCTCCTGAAGAATGACAAGGATGCTCTTCCCCTGTCGACGAACAAAACCGTCGCGGTCGTCGGGCCCACCTCGACGCTCCTACCCGCAAGCCCTGGCGGCGAACGAGCTCGCGGCTTTGGCGACCAGGTCCAATACACCCCGTTCAAGGCCGTCACGGCGCAGGTGGGTTCGGCAAACGTCACCTCCGCGCCGGGCGTGGACTGGATCGGGGACACCGTCCCCACCGCCAACCTGAGAGTGACGAAGGACGCGAACGCCCTGCCCGGCCTCACCCGTGCGAGCGCCGATGGCTCCACGACCGTTGATAGCACCATTGACGGCCAGCAGACGACCCTTGCCAAGGGCGGCCAGTACACCTGGACTGGTTACCTGAACGTCACCACAGCCGACACCTACGGGCTGCTTCTCCAGCGGCCATACGGGATTGACACGGGCAACAAGTCGGCGTACAACGGCGGCATCCAGCAGGAGCCCAGCCGCAACGCTCCGCCGGAGCCGCTCAGCCTCAGCGTTGATGATGCTGCGCAGACGATCGTGAACCCTGGAGGGAACATCCTGCCGAACGCATTCCCTGGCGGGGAGCGTGCGTCCAATAACCAGTACCTCGGCAAGCAGAACCTGGGCGTGAGCCTGGAACTATCGGTCGGACTGCACAAGATCAGTTTCACCTACAAACCGACTCTCACAACAGCCACGGCACCAACGGTCCGCTTCGCCTGGGCCCCCCTGGCACAGAACACAGCCAAAGCAGTCGCGGCGGCGAAGACGAACGATGAAACTGTCATTTTCGTCGATGACTCCACCCCGGGGATCACTCAGGGTGCCGGACCGAACTCGTCTACGTCGGCCGCCCTTCGGAACCTCAACAAGACGCAGGTGGACCTCATCAACACAGTGAGTGCCGCAGCCCATGCGGCCGGCCACAAAGCCGTTGTCGTCCTCAACTCCGGAACCGCCGTGGCAATGCCCTGGGTCAACAACGTCGATGCTGTCCTCGAGATGTGGTATCCGGGCGAACGGGGCGGCGAGGCAACATCCAACCTGCTCTACGGGCTGGTGAACCCATCGGGCAAACTCCCGATGACGTTCCCCAAGAACGACGACTCCACGCCCTTTTCCAGCAACCTCGAGCGCACCACCGGAACGCAGACCGCAACGGAGACCAGACCGTCAATCAAATGGACAGACGGAGTCGATGTGGGCTACCGCTGGTACACCGACCCGACGGCGAACGTCAATGGTTATGAGCCGCTTTACCCGTTCGGTTTCGGGCTCTCCTACACGACGTTTCGGTACTCCGGGCTTCGCGTGAAGAACGCGAAGGACGGCGGGCTTGACGTCACGTTCACCGTCAAGAACACGGGCGAGAAGGACGGAGCAGACTCACCTCAGGTGTACATCGGATCTTCCCCAGATCTTGCCGTGCCGACTTATGACGCCAATGGCATCGTGACTGGCGGGTTCCAACAGTCCGCACAGAAGCTGGTGCAGTTCGATCACATCCAACTGGCCACCGGTCAGTCGAAGACGGCAACCCTCCACGTCGACCGGCAGCAGGTATCCGCCTGGGACACTATCGGTCAGAAGTGGGTGATTGGATCGGGTGACCGAATGATCTCCCTTGGCGCCTCATCCGAAGAACTCGTTTTATCGGTTACCCGGAAAGTGCGGTAACCCGTGTTCGCTCCCACGCTGTGGCCGCGGGAGGACAAAGGCTCGCGCTCGACAACGTCTAACTGAACCCCGCGTAGTTTCTGTGGCTGGGCGACCCACGCAAAGGTCGCCCAGCCGGATCAATACCTCGGGGTTGTAAGCCTCTACCGTCGGCTCAACACGACTCTGCCGCGGGCAAGTGTGGTGTCGTCCCCGGGTAGCAGCTGGCTCGGCTTATTCCGCGACCTGACCGCGCGTGGCCTCACCGGGGTTAAACTCGTCACCAGCGACGCTCACGCCGGCCTCGTGGCAGCGATCGGGGCGGCCTTGACTGGCGCGACCTGGCAGCGCTGTCGAACCCACTACGCCGCGAATCTGATGTCCGCGACCCCGAAGTCCAGCTGGCCGTGGGTGAAGACTCTGCTCCACTTGCGTCTATGACCAGCCCGACAAGGACGCCGTGCACGCCCAGTTCGACCGGGTCCTGAACGCCCTCGAAGAGAAGCTGCCCGCGGTCGCCACTCACCTCGAGACAGCCCGGGCCGACGTGCTCGCGTTCACCGGGCTTCCGAAGGAGAGCTGGCGTCAGCTCTGGTCCAACACCCCACAGGAACGCCTCAACCGTGAGATCCGCCGCCGCACCGACGTCGTGGGCATCTTCCCCGACCGCGGCTCCCTGATCTGGCTCGTCGGAGCGGTCCTGGCCGAACAACACGACGAATGGATCGAAAGCCGTCGCTACCTCGGCCTCGACGTCCTCAGCCGCTCACGCCTCACCCCAATCCCGACCGAGGAGGAGGAACCCACAACCGAACTCAGCGCCCTCAGCGCCTAGAAATCCAAGAATCACGCGGAAAACTCGGTACACCAAACATTTGGACTTGACCCGTTATGAATCACGGCGGACGGAGGGAGTAAGGGATCTGGGCACTGCCCATTATCGAAAGCGCCCAGCTGCCGCGATTCACAACGACCGGAGTTGTAAGCAGGGTCCTGAGACATCCCGTAAACAAGGCTCTGAGACATGGTGTCAACAACGTCATGAGACAGGTTGTAAACAAAGAGCTGAGACAGGACATACCAGCTGTGCGGACTGGCACTACCATCAAGCGCTACTCGCCAAGCACGATCGATGACCCGGACCATCCGTTTTGGCTGCCTATTCGATCGCGTGTGGGCTTCATCACCGGAAGTGCCGGATCACAGGATCATCACAAAAACTGGTTCAACGTTTTGGAAGCGGGGCACCCGCCGCAATCCGAGTTCCCACAAGGTCGGGCATCGGTGGCTGTGTCAGCGTCGTTCATGGGCGATATTCAACTTTTATGGCCCATGATCGATCAGCGTTTTGTCTTGTTTCTTCAGCGCTTCGCTCATTCCGGGCGGCGGACTGAAGTGCCTAGACTCACCATATGTTCAAAGAAAAGTTCCTATGGTCGGCTGTCGCCCTTCCATGGGGAGCGAGCTGCCGACACGGAGCGCCAGGTTGAACGCAAGAACCGCCTCGTTGGCCCCGAAGAAGTCGATTTTGGCGGCTACTGCACCTCACGAAACCCTGTTTTAAAGCGCAAATATCATGCGAGTGCCGGGGCCACAACCTTGCAGAACTGTGCCCGTCCGACCGCGCTGATCACAATGTTGCGTCCCAAGCCCAGTACCTCAACGAGGAGAGAAAATGAAACGCATCAGGACGATTGCAGCAGTGGTAGCTGTGGCGGCGGTATTCGCTACGACCGCATGTACCAGCACGCCACCCGGGTCCTCTTCTGATCCTTCAGAGAAGGCAAACCTCACGTTTTGGTCATGGGTGCCCGGCGTGGACAAGGCCGTGGACCTTTGGAACAAAGAAAACCCGAATATTCAGGTCAAGTTGGAGCAAACACCTGCGGGAAGCTCCGGAACGTACGCGAAGATGTACTCCGCTTTGAAGGCAGGCAAGGGGGCGCCCGATCTCGCTCAGATCGAATACCAGGAACTTCCCGGCTTCGTTCTTGAAAATGGTCTTGTTGATCTCAAGCCACTCGGGATGGGCGTCGAGAGCAGCAAATTCGTGGACTGGCAGCTGGGGCAGTCAACATTCGGCGACTCCGTGTACGCGGTGCCTCAAGCATCCGGACCGATGGGCTTGTACTACAGGGAGGACATCTTCTCCGCCCTGGGGCTGAAGGCTCCGGCGACGTGGGACGAATATGCCGTGGCCGCCAAAACCATTCACGACGCGAACCCGGCTCAATATATCAATACTTTCGCCCCTGGTAACTCAGCGTGGTTTACGGCTCTCGCGTGGCAGGCAGGCGCGAAGTGGTTTGGCCTCGATGGAGATACTTGGACCGTGAACATCGACTCGGACACCACACTCAAAGTTGCCTCCTACTGGGACAAACTTCGCGAAGCCGGGCTCATTAAGACCGAACCTGATTTCGCCAACGGGTGGTACAGCGATCTCCAGAACGGCAATATCGTCGCCTGGCCGTCTGCCCAATGGGGCGGGTCCATCCTCTCGGGGAACGCACCGACAACTGCAGGGAAATGGAAGGTCGCCCCACTGCCGCAGTGGGATAGCACCTACGCCTCCGCGAACTGGGGTGGCTCGAGCACCGCAGTGCTCAAGGGCACGTCGAACGCGCAGGCTGCGGAGAAGTTCGCGGTCTGGCTCAATACTGACCCGCAGAGCATCAACCTTCTTCTCGCTGGCGGCTACGGCTGGCCCGCAGCGAAGAACGCGCTTGCCGGATCTACTCTCGACAAACCAGAGGAATTCCTCGGTGGCCAGAACGCAAACAAAGACGTCTTCAAGAAGTCTGACGAGTCCATCAATACGTCGTGGGGTTGGATACCGACAACTGCCAACACCTACACGCACCTAAACGATGGCTTCCAAGCGGCCGTTGAAGGCCACGGGACTTTCGTGGACGCTGTGAAGGCCGCCCAGACCGCGACGATTGCTGACTTGGAGGCGAAGGGCTTAAAAGTTCGCGCAGGGGACTGACAAACAGGACGCTGCGGGGTCAGACCGTACGATCATGATCCGGCCCCGCTTCCCCCTTCACGGCTACACCCAAACACCACAGAAATCATCCAGGAATTGCAGAGAAAGACAGCGTCATGACAACCACGCGATCCAGGCACCGACTAACGATAACCGGGCTACTTGGCCCTTTTATCGTCCTCTTCACGCTGACGATGGTCCTGCCTCTTGTCTATGCGATCTATGAGAGCGTGACCGGCATCCAACGTTCTGGCGCATTCGGTCAGGGCGGTAGCAGCCCCGTTTTCGTTGGCCTAGACAACTACATCACCGCACTTGGCGCCTCGGCGTTCGTCGCCAGCCTCGGCCGGGTCCTCCTGTTCGCAGTCGTTCAGGTACCGGTCATGATTATCCTCGCCACCGCTCTGGCGCTCCTGCTCGACGCAGCATCTGCCTGGGGTGTGCGGTTCTTCCGATCGGCGTACTTCTTGCCGTACGGGGTACCTGGTGTTATCGCTTCGATTCTGTGGGGTTTTCTCTACACCCCGGGACTGAGCCCGCTGGTCAACTTTGGGTCAGCTCTCGGACTGAATCTCGACTTCCTCGGTGGAGGTTCGATCCTGTGGTCCATCGCCAACATCGTCACCTGGCAGTATGCCGGCTACAACATGCTTGTGATCGTTGCCCAACTGAAATCTATCGACGCTGATCTCTTCGAAGCAGCCTCCATCGATGGCGCGAACGCGTGGCAGGTCATCACCAGGATCAAGCTGCCGCTTATCCGCCCGGCCATCGTGCTCACGACTGTTTTCACAATCATCGGAACCATCCAACTCTTCGCAGAGCCGCTCGTCCTCAAACCGCTTTCGAGCGCAATCACCTCTAGCTTCACGCCCAACCTTTCTGCCTATAACGAGGCATTTGCGAATAACAACTACAACCTTGCCGCCGCAGAGTCAGTCCTTCTGGCACTCGTCGCATGCGCGTTCTCATTCGGATTTCTCAAACTCGTCACTCGAGGGGGGAGCCCATCATGACAACCACCGAACGCGCTTATACCGGTAAAAAAGGAAAGAATCAGTCGTCAAAGCAACCAAGCACGGTCCAAAAGCCACGCAAGATTCAGCGCAGCCCCGGCTGGAGAATTCTGGTAACCGCTGCCCTTGCGGTTGCCGCCGTCTACTTTCTCTTTCCGGTGTATTGGCTCACAATCGCCGCCACCAAATCCACAAGTAGCCTATTTGGGTCGTCCGGGTTGGCCCTGGATAACCCGCAGCTGTTGACCAACCTGGTCAATGTCGTGACCTACGACGGCGGAATCTTCGGCCGATGGGCGCTCAACAGCGTCCTATATTCCGGGGTCGGCGCCGTCGTGGCCACAATCTGCTCTCTTGCGGCTGGATACTGCTTAGCAAAATTTACCTTCCGCGGCCGCGAGGTCTGGTTCAACATCATTCTGGCCGGCGTAATGATTCCCGGAACAGCACTGGCTCTTCCGCTGTTCCTACTCATGAGCCAAGTCGGCCTCGTCAATACTTACTGGTCTGTGCTCCTCCCTTCCCTCGTGAGCCCGTTCGGTGTCTATCTCGGCCGCATCTACGCGCAAGCCGCCGTCCCAGACAGTCTCCTTGAGGCATCGCGTCTCGATGGGGCCGGAGAATTCCGGATCTTCTTCACTCTTGTCCTGCGATTGATGATGCCCGCCGCCGTGACGATCTTCTTGTTCCAATTCATCGGCATCTGGAACAACTTTTTTCTGCCGCTCGTCATGCTCTCCGACCAAAGCCTCTATCCAATTACCCTCGGTCTCGTCCAATGGCAGAGTGTCTCAGATCGTCACCCCGAGTTGTACCAACTGGCTATCGGTGGCGCCTTCCTATCCGTCATCCCGATCATGATCGCCATCGTGAGCCTGCAACGATTTTGGAAGGCGGGTCTTACCGAAGGAAGCGTCAAGGGATGAAACGTTCCTCAAATACCCTCCATGATCGATAGAAGGAACCGATGACTCCCTCACGTCTCACCACGACCCCAGCGCAACTTCCCGCCAAGCTGACGATCACCCTCTGGGACTTCACCTGGTATACCCAAACAGCCAAGGGCGAACCCTTTTACGATCTTGATCGTGCCTTCGCTGAAGCCGTCGATCGCGGCTACAACACCGTTCGCATCTGCGCGGCGCCCCTGCTCCTCTTCGGAGAACACGATATCGACACGACGGCGCTTCAATTCGTGAACATGGGCGGCGACACCGGTCAGCGCACGAGGTGGTACAACGCCGCCGGGGGCGCCGTGCTCAATGGCCGCGCCCACCTCTTGGCTCTTTTTAAGGCGGCCAAGCGTCACGGCTGCTTCGTGATCATCTCGTCATGGGAATACCAGCAAAGTTCCGCATTTCTCTCCAACTCATCGTGGCACGACATGCTAAGCGCAATTCCCGCGAAGAATCGGCACGAGGCACTTGCCCATGCCGAAGCGAAACTGGTGACGTACGTCAAGAAAGAGTCACTTGACGATCGCATAGCGTATGTCGAGATCCACAACGAGGTCGACCTATCCCGCCTAACAGAAGTCCCATCGGAGGGCCTCGATACTTTCTGGGCGCAACGACCGTATCTCGAGAATGCCCTCCGGCTTCTACAGGACGCCCATCCCGACGTCTTATCGACAGTGTGCTACGGCATTCCGCCTTACCTAGACCTCGCATCCATCCCCGACAACGCGCAAGTGGCACACCAACACTTCTACATCTACGGAGTCCTTGCTTCTCTCGAAGCATGGGCGCAGGTTCGCGCAGAGCCGCCAATTTTCCCAACCGAGGAACTGAAGTCCATTCTCAGAGACGACGCACCCCCGTTCGACGAATGGACTACAACGATCGAACCGTGGCGGTTACAAGCGACGGGCATCACCACAAGCATGTTCTATGCCTACGACTGGGTGGACCCGATCGCCTGGGACGCGTGGCTGTACCGGCACTTCGCAGAGCATGAAATTGCTATGAAACAGGCGTTGGAGGCCCGGTTGCAGGCCGTCATGATCTGGGCCACTCACCACGACGTACCTGCGGTGATCGGCGAAGGTTGGATCGGATACACGCCTCTTGAGGCCGATTTCGAGGATGGGCCAGTCGGACAATACTTCGCGGCCTACGCCGTGCAACGATGCGCCGACCTGGGCTACTGGGGAACGTTGCCCGGGTCAAACTCCGCTCCGCACCACCCGGGGTGGGCGAACATCGAATTCCAACGACGACTGAACAGGCTATTTCAGGAAGCAAAATAGCGCAATTCAAAGAAGCGTGCCCACTATTTGTGAGCAGCTTCATACCCGCCCCGGCGCCGTCGCGCCCGAAAGCGCAGTGTCGCAATGTGAAACCCGTTCGCGCAAAACCAGGAGTTGCGCGGCATCCCCGAGCGACCGCCTAATCCATGGTTTCGTGAAGTCTTGTCGAGCACTGAAGTAAGAAACCTCCAGCAAACAGGGTCAGATGCGTCACTGTGACGCACGTATTGCGGCGGGTAAAAAGTTGTTTTGTCTAGGTTGTCCATTGAATTGTGTATTCCGGACCCAAGCTGACCAACCATATGCTCGCTCTATGCTCACCGAAGGGCCCTCCCGGGCATCAAAAATTACTCTCCCCTCAATTCCCGCTGCCCTGGCAGCTGCGCCCGTGGCAGCATGGTCCGAACCAATCAGCATCGACACATACCTCCCAGAGACACCGGACCACTTTCCCGCGTTTCTTGAAACTCGCGTCTACCAAGGCTCGTCGGGACGGGTGTTCCCATTGCCATTCCACGAACGCATCAGTCAGACCAAGTCTCCTCACCTGTGGCAAGCGATACATCTCGAAAACGAGTGGCTCCGTCTGGTAATCCTTCCAGAGCTCGGCGGCCGGATACACATCGCTTATGACAAAGTGGCTAAGTACGACATGTTCTATCGCAACAACGTCATCAAGCCCGCTCTCGTGGGCCTCGCGGGGCCTTGGATCTCGGGGGGGATTGAGTTCAATTGGCCTCAGCACCATCGCCCGGCCACATTCCTCCCGACCGACGTCAGTATTGAGCACGAAGATGACGGCTCGGTGACTGTCTGGTGCTCCGACCATGATCCGTTTGCTCGGATGAAGGGTATGCACGGTATCCGACTGCGGCCGAATAGCTCAAAGATCGAAGCGCGGGTGCGCCTCTACAACCGGTCCGAAACTCGCCAGACGTTCCTGTGGTGGGCAAACGTCGCGGCCGCCGTCAATGACGACTACCAGTCATTCTTCCCGACAGATGTCAACTACGTCGCTGACCATGCCAAGCGTGCCATCGTAAGTTTCCCGCACGCCCGGACGTCCTATTACGGCATCGACTACCCGAGCCGGGTTACCCCGGAGAGCCCCGATGCTGATCGACTGGACTGGTATCGCAACATTCCCGTGCCGACCTCGTACATGGTTACGTCTACCGATGGCGAATTCTTTGGTGGATACGATCACGGCCGAAATGCCGGCTTTGTTCACTGGGCCAGCCGCGACATTTCCCCGGGCAAGAAACAGTGGACTTGGGGCAACGCACCATTTGGGTGGGCTTGGGATAGCAATCTTACCGATGCCGATGGTCCGTACGTGGAGCTGATGGCCGGCGTCTTCACCGACAACCAGCCTGACTTTGCGTATCTGGCCGCCGGCGAGACGAAGACGTTTAGCCAATTCTGGTATCCGCTTAGCCAGATAGGACCGGCTCAGGAGGCAAGTGCTGATGTGGCCGCCCGGCTAGACATCACCGAAGCCGGAGCGCGCATCGGAATAGTTTCATCTGAAGTCATTCCGCACGCCCACGTACGACTAAGCGCAAGCAATGGTCGCGTTCTCTACGATGGTACCCACCGTCTAAGCCCTGCGGGCCCGTTCCTTTATGATGTCGCTTTTTGCCAAGAGCAGCCAGGCGATGAACTTGAGCTACGCATCTTTACCGACGAGAAAACCATGCTCACTCTCAATCCACGACAGGATGAAGAGATCACTGAGCAACCCCGGCACGCTGAAGAACCGGCCGCTCCCAGAGATGTCGGCACCATCGACGAACTAGTTCAAATCGCCGTCTATCTCGACCAGTATCGACACGCGACGCGATCCTCGGAACCCTACTGGCGTGAAATCCTGACCCGGGATCCCCAGGAGTCACGAGCCACTGCCGGACTCGGTGAACGGCTCTATGACTGCGCCGACTATGAGGGCGCCGTCGAGATGCTGTCCCGAAGTGTGACTCGCCGCACTCAATGGGCACCCACTCCACTGGATGGATCAGCACACTACCGGCTCGGCCTCGCCCTCTCGCGGCTCGGACGGCAGCGAGAGGCGCTCAACGTTCTCGCACGTGCGTCATGGGACAATGCGTACGTAGTCCCGGCAAGCTATCTTCTCGCTCGTGAGCACGCCAAGATGGGGCAGATCGACGTCGCTATCAAAACGCTTCGAGACGTACTCACAACGGATAATCGCCACCTGCAGGCAGCCGACTTGCTCGCGCTTCTACTCCAGACGGCCGGCCACGTTGCCGAAGCCGACCAGGTTCTCGCGAATACCCTCAGCCAAGATCCGCTCGATGCATGGGCACTACACCTCCGCAAGCAGCCCGTCACGTCGGACGCCACGGTAATGCTCGACGTCGCGCTTGAATACGCCGCCGCAGGATTCATCGATCACGCACTTACGGCATTAGACGACGCAGCGGCGCTCCTTCCCATTCTTGCGCCCGGGCAAGTAAACGTAGGGCCACTAATCTCTTACCACCGTGCCGCTCTCCTCCACCAAGCCGGCAAAGCACAGGAGGCCAGAGCCGCTGTAGATGCAGCCAGCCGTGGGTCCTCAAAACTCACTCTCCCATCACGCCTCGATGATGTCGATGCGCTCCGAACGGCTCTCGAAATTAAACCGGGTGACCCACTCGCAGCCTCCCTGCTAGGGCACTGGTACTACGACCGTCGCCGATATGCTGACGCGATCCGCCTCTGGCACCTCTCGCTCAGCTCCAACCCGTCCACTGAAGTAGCGACCGTCGTCCATCGGAATCTCGGCATCGCCTCCTACAACGTGCTCCGCGACTTCGATGCCGCGACCGATCACTACCACTGTGCCCTCAACGGGGAACCTGGCAACGCGAAACTCTGGTTTGAATTTGACCAGCTTTCTGCGCGGCTTGGGACGTCCACCGAGGAACGTTTTATACAGCTGGAGAAACGCCAGGAAATCGTGAACCAGCGTGACGACTTGACGGTGTCATTTGCGCAACTTCTGATCGATGTCGACCGAGCGCGCGATGCTCAAACTCTCCTAGCTGAAAGACAGTTCCAACCATGGGAAGGCGGCGAGGGGCAAGTCCTCGCTGCCTGGGATCGGGCGGCCCTCTCCCTAGCTCGGAGCGCCAATACCTCGAATAATCACGAACTGGCCATCAGGCTCTTAGAAGCAGCGCTGCGACCTCCGCAAAACCTCGGCGAGGGGCGGCATCCCCTAGCCAACGTCTCCGAACTGCAGTTGGCGCTTGGAGATTCCTGGGCAGGAGCTGGCGACATGTGCGCGGCCGAAGGGCACTGGCAACAGGCTGCACAGTCAACCGGTGACTTCACCAAGATGTCGGCAACACCATTCAGCACCCAGACACACCACGCGATCGTGGCACTCCACAGGCTTGGACGCCATGAGCAGGCGCAGCAAGTCGCCCAGAAACTCGACATGTGGGTAAATGAATATGAGGAATCAGTGGCAAAAATTGACTTCTTTGCAACGAGCCTTCCCACAATGCTGCTGTTCATTGACGACCCAGCAGCCGAACGCGACCACGTCGTCTCGACTATCCGCACACAACTCTCGATACTCAAAAATATGGATAGTTCCACTCGGGAAACGGCGAACTCCTAGGGCAGGCCCCGAAGGGAAACACCACAGCCAGCAATCCCACACTTCCAACCTCCAGGGCTTCCCTACGAACATGAGGAGACATCATGACCGTTCCCTCATCTCCATCACCCTTCCCCGCAGGAATGAAGCGGCGGAGTTTCCTTTCCAGTGCTTTGTGCGGTGTTGGATTCGTCGCACTACCGGTGCGGTCGACAGCTGCGCAAGCGATGACGGCTGTCACCCCAGGAGAAATGCCTATTCTCGATACCCATCCTCCAACTGAGCCGTCTGGCACGCACGTGCAGCGAGTCGGCGAAACCAAAGTGGTCTTCTCTTATGAGCGGTGCTGCCCAGCTTCGATGGCTGGCGCACTAGAGAACCGGAACGGGAATACATCGACCTCGATGGACAATGGCGTTTTGCATCGGACCCCGAGGTTATCGGGCTGGACGGCGGCTGGAACAACTCCAGATTCGACGACAGTGAATGGCAAAGTATCGCCGTCCCTTCCGCGCGGGACTTGCTCGCCACAGCAGTTTTCGGCTCTCTGGATGGTAGCCACTTCGGCGGGGGTACGGCATTCCTCGACTGCTATGCCTGATGCCGGCGTGATGTGAAACTATTCGGCGGTCGGACGGAGCGTCATCTGCGCCTTAATTTCCGAGCCGTTGGCTACAGCGCCGATGTGTGGCTCGACGGAGTTCCCCTAGGTAAGTATGAAGGCGCCAACACGCTGTTCTCCTTGCCGATCACCGACTCGATCAGGCCTAGCCGATTGCACACACTCGCCGTTCGTATGTTTCTTCGGACTCCCCACACCTCGTACAGTCCGCCATGCCAGCCAGTCACTGACGACTTTAAGATCCCATACAAGCCCGTCGACTACTGGTCATATGCTGGCATCATGCGTTCAGTCTGGCTCGAAAGTGTCGCTCCAACATCGATAAGCAAGGTGCTCATCACAACCGCAGATGGTCAACTTGACGCGCGGATTCTCTTCGAAAACCATGGTCATGCGGACTTCACCGGAAACGTACAGCTCGACCCTAGTTCCGAGTCCACGGCAGAGACCATGTCCATTCCGAGACCAATGCACTCACCGTCCAAGCAACTCTCTGCACAACTACCCCCGGCCGCGACGGACGCCACCACCCCGTCGACCGATTGACGACGAACTACGGCGTCCGTGATCTCCGCATCGCCAACGGTCAACTAGACATGAACGGGGATATTCTGTTCCTAAAGGCGATCCGAGACCACTCAAAATGTGGTGGTGGTCCTGGACTATGAAGTTGTCAGTTCACCAACTTGAAAGCGGCGACCCGTCTCTCGAGTTATATCGGATCAGCAACGAATACTTGCAGCTCGTCTTCCTGCCATCCGTTGGGGGTCGCCTTCTGTCTCTCCAGATCGCAGGGAAAGAACTGCTGTGGATCAACCCGGATTTCTTTGACAGAAAATTTCGCGCTCTTAAGCCGAGGCTGTCCTGGGCAACACTGGACGGCACGTTCGCCTCTTGGGCCAACGTCGGTGGTTCCAAGACCTGGCCGGCACCGCAAGGAGAAAGTGTAGGGCAATGGGCGGGCCCACCGGATCCTGTCCTCGATGCGGGTGAGTGGACCTTCGAATCCACTTGGCTCCCAATTGAGAAAGTACAGCAGGTCATCATGGCCAGCCCCAACGACGCTCGAACTGGCCTTCAAGTCAAACGCGAATTCCGGATCCCAGCCACCGGCTCCTCATTCTTCGAACACACCGCCTTTACGAACACATCCCACCGCAATGTGCGGTGGTCTCTCTGGGAAGTGTGCCAAATCGACACTTTCGCGGCCCGAGATGGGGCAACGGACTCTGCAGTAGAAGTCACCGTCACGTCCAACCATCCACCTATCGAACTCGCACGATACGCAGGCGCAGTAAGACCAACCATCGCAGACGGCATCGCGCGAGTGCCGATCGAACCTGGGGTCGCCAAATTCGGATTCCCCCACTCCACTGGAGAGATTAAGTGGCGTGGACCGGCAGGAACCAGCCTCGTCCTCAAAACCGCCGTCGACGAAAGAGCGGAATACCCAGACCACGGATCACGGATCGAAGTATGGGCGCAATCCCCGATACCGCATGCCCTCAGCGAGCTCAACGGTTTTCATCCGAACGCGTGGCTCGTCGAATTGGAAGTGTTATCGCCCCTACATACGATCGAGCCCGGAGGCTGCGCACGCCTCGATATCCAGTGGTCTGCCCATACGGCTGGCACACCCTAGCGACTACCCAACGGATCAGCCCCTGTCGTGCTTACGATAGACAGAAGGAGTCAGCCCGTGGATCTTCTTGAACTGGCGAGCAAAATAGAACGAGTCCTCGTAACCAACACTATGGGCAATCATTTCTACCGGCTGTGTGGTCGTGTCTAGCAACTCGCGGGCGCTAGCCATCCGGAGTTGAGTTTGGTAATTCAGGACCGCCAAACCGGTGTGCCCCTTGAAAAGTGCCGCAAAATGGGAATTACTCAACCCCGCCATCGCAGCGAGGTCCGTCACGCTTATTCGCTGGGTGACGTGGCTTCGCAGGTAGTCAATCGCCCGCTCAATAGAGTTGCTCGTCCCCCCCGCACTAGCTCTGTCTGACGCAAGCAAGGCCATCAAATGCCAAGCCGCGCCGGCTGCTGAGAGGAGGCTCGAATCTGTTGTGTCACGCTCCATCCATTGGATCACCTCGGCAACGAGCGACACAGTTGCGTACATGTCGGACAGCGTCCGAACGGGCGCACTAATTGTCATTCCCGCGAACGAGAGAAACCCTTCAAGGTCACTTCCGTCCAGATGCAACCACCAAAGAGTCCAAGGGTCGTCAGAATCAGCGCCGTACGAATGAGCTTGATGCGGAGGCAAAATAATGACCTGTCCCGCGGTGACAGCGAACCTGCCCGCCGCGGTGACACACCAACCTTTTCCTTTGACACAAAGAATTACGACGGCCTGGGGAATCGGGCTTTGCCGTACTCGGCCATGAGAATGCGCCTGTGGAAAATACCCGCAGTCCGTGACGACAAGGTGCGCCGTCCCTGGATGCGCTAGCGCCTCCCTCACTCGAGGGCGTGGCACCACAAGCATCCGCTGACCCGGGAAACCATCCGGGATCACACCCGACAAATTGGTCACCGCTGTCATCGTTCTCTCCAGATACTCAACCGTTCTCTCGTGTTCGACGGCCTAAATCGATCGTACCTTTGCCCTTAGATACAAGTGAGATCACGGCCCAGGGTAGCTTCCCTCCACCCTCCGGGGCACGGGAGTACCCGTCCTGCCACGAGCACTTTCATAGTCAAGAGGAGCAAAGAAGCGTGAAGAGTACGACTCGAAAGACGCTCGATGAGTTTGCTTTTACCATCCCTCGCGTGTGGCGCAGAGTTCATGTACACGCCACAGCACTCGGGCGCCTAGACGTCGATATCCCGAACTGGGTCGAGCGGTCCCGGCGCATTCGCCTCCACACCCGTCCTTGGCCCAGGCACCAAGAATGTCTTTCAGCAGGCGGGACGAGATTTTGACGGTCAACAGCGAAACCTCCTCACTCAAACGCGAAACCAAGTCGCCGACCTTCACAATCGGTGTTGACGATTTCTTGCTTCACGGCAAGCCGTTTCAGATCATTTCGGGCGCTCTCCACTACTTCCGCGTGCACCCAGATTTATGGGCCGACCGAATCCATAAGGCCAGGCTGATGGGTCTCAACACGATCGAGACATATGTTCCGTGGAACCAACATGCCCCGCAGCGCGGCGTGTTCGATACAACGGCCGGACTCGACCTGGCCCGATTTCTACGCCTTGTCTCAGAGGAAGGTATGCACGCAATCATTCGGCCCGGCCCGTACATCTGCGCTGAATGGGACAACGGGGGACTACCGGCCTGGCTGACCGCTGATCCGGACGTGCGTATCAGACGGTTTGAACCTAAATATCTTACGGCCGTCCGTGAGTATTTTGAGCAACTACTTCCCATCATCTCGGTAGCCCAGATCGATCGAGGTGGGCCCGTCATTCTCTTTCAAATTGAAAACGAGTACGGAGCCTACGGGGCTGATAAACCCTATCTCCAGGCTCTAGTCGCTATGGCACATGACCTTGGTATTACCGTGCCCCTCACGACGGTCGATCAGCCGACCGACCAGATGCTCGATGACGGCAGCCTCCCCGAGTTGCACCGAACTGCTTCGTTTGGCTCCAGAAGCAATGAGCGACTCGCAACGCTGCGCCGACACCAAACCACAGGACCGCTCATGTGCTCCGAATTCTGGGACGGATGGTTCGATCATTGGGGCGAACACCACCACACGACCCCCGTTGCGGATGCGGCCCTCGAACTCGATTCGATGTTAGCCGCAGGCGCATCCGTCAACATCTACATGTTCCATGGCGGCACGAACTTCGGATTCAGCAACGGCGCGAATGACAAAGGCACTTACAAGTCCCAAGTCACCTCCTACGACTACGACGCCCCCCTTGACGAAGCCGGATACCCAACTGAGAAATACCACGCATTCCGCGAAGTCATCGGCCGTTATTCCCAGCTCCCTGCCTGTGTCCCAGCGTCAGCAACAGACGCACCCGCCTTTCAAACGCCGTTCCAAATCACTGTTCCGCTGACCGACGTACGCGAGAAACTTGGCAGATGGAGAGCATTTGAACACGCACCAACGATGGATCACACCGAGCAATACCGTGGCCTCTGCGTCTACCGAACCACTCTGCACCATTCTGCCGACAATATCGCCCGCTCCGGGACTTTACGTCTTGCAGAGATCCGTGATCGCGCGCTCGTGTCGATCGACGGCACAAGCGTCGGAGCACTTAACCGTGACAACAGAGAGAGAGCAATTGCGTTGCCTGCAGGCGACATCCTGGAACTGCTTGTGGAGGACCTTGGCAGAGTCTCGTATGGCCCCCGTATTGGAGAGCCAAAAGGAATAATCGGGCCGATCACCCTCAACGGTGAAGAACTGGTGCATTGGGAGGTCCTCAGTCTGGACCTCACCTCAATTGACGGATCCCTCTTTGCCGGCATTCCCACCCTGAATTCAGACCCGATGGGGCCAAGCTTCTCGAAGACTGAATTCACCCTGTCCGCAAGTACTGATCTCTTCCTAGATACCTCTGAATGGGGAAAGGGAATTGCCTGGATCAACGGGTTCAACCTCGGACGTTACTGGTCACGAGGCCCTCAGAGCACCCTATACATTCCCCGCAGCGAACTGAGAACTGGAATCAACGAGCTCATAATATTGGAGCTGCATGCGCACGCCCAGTCAACCGCGCGTTTTTTACCTCGGCCATCGCTCGGAAATACCGACTACTAATCCAGGAAGCGTTATCAGGCCTACTTCTCACTCTGAACCGTGGGCAAATCTGTCGGGCTTGCGTTCCGTGGAGCGGAGGACTCCGAGTACCTGAAGAGCAATCCGATCAGAGTGAACGCGTGGTGGTTGGTCACGTCCCGCTGAGTGGATGTTCTTATTGATGTCAAGCGACTTTTGGGGCGGGTGGCGCGTCGCCTCATCGGGTAGCGCTGTTCTGGCGACACATGCGCCGGGGCGCCCCGCGCAGCACGGCGAGATCTGGCCCGGTACCGCGCTCGTTGAGCGGGATCCCGTCGATGGACCCGTCGGCGCGGAAGAAGACGGCGCCACGTCATCGTCGCCGACGACGCCGACGACGCCGGCCGCGCTGAGGGCCGTGAAGTCCTCGTCTTCGAGGTACCCGCGCGCGTAGACGTGGCTGGGCACCTTGGAGAATGGCGAGCCGAGCCCGAAGAGTGCAACGTTTATTCGCGCCTGCATCTCGAGCAGTCTCGTCACGCCGCGCTCCCGCCAGAACGCCCGCTTCGTCGCGGGGTCGTCGAAGAAGGTCTGCACCGGGAATTGCTCGACGTGGGCTCCGAACGCGTCACCGAAGCGGCGGAGGATCTCGCTCGTGTAATCCAGGCGGCTCGTCGCGTTGAGTGGGGAACGGATTTGGATGTTCACGAGCCCGTTAGCCCTGGCCTGCCTCAGCAGGTGTGTTTTGTCAACTCGAACCCGGCCATTTGATCGCTAATTAACCGGCCACTTCAGCACCGTTTCCGGCCAATTGATCACGGTGCCTGCGGCGGTCGGTTTTGGGGTCGTTTCCTCGCGCTGACCCGCGGCAGAGTGGCGTTGGGGTGGCCCAATCGGCGTCAGGTTCGAGACCAGCCGGGCCTGGCCGGGGCTATTTCATGAGGGCATGCTTGACGCGGTAGGACTCGCCGCGAAATTGGAGGAGGCGGCCGTGGTGGACGATGCGGTCGATGACGGCGGCGGCCATGTTGTCGTCGCCGAACACTGTGCCCCAGCGTGAGAATTCTAGGTTTGTGGTGATGATCAGGCTTCTTTTTTCATAGCCGTCAGCGATGACTTGGAACAGGAGGCGGGCGCCTTCGGTGTCGATCGGAAGGTAGCCGAATTCGTCGATTGCGAGTAGCTGGTTTTTCGCTATGTTGACCAGTTCCCGGTCGAGGCGGCCTTCGTCTTTGGCGCGGCGCAGCTGCATCACCAGGGACGAGGTTGTGTAGAACCGGGCCGGTATTCCTTGTTGGCAGGCGGCGGCGATCAGCGCGCTGGCGAGGTGGGTTTTGCCGGTCCCGACATCGCCGTAGAGGACCAAGTCTTCGGCTCGGTTGATGAAGTCCAACGACGTTAGCTCCTCCCTGCCGTAGTCCTCAGGGAATTTCACGCTGGAGTAGTCGAAGCCCGTGAGTGATTTCAGCGCTGGCAGTCGGGCGGCCGTCAGCAGTCGTTGGCGGCGTGATGCTTGTCGGGATTCGTGCTCGGCCAGGAGCATTCCGTGGAGGTATTCGCGTTGTTTCGGGGTGCCTTTCTCGGCCCATTCGACCAGCACGCTGTGGGTTAGTGACGCCTGCCGGCCGGTCTCGATGATGTCCTGCGCAGTGATCAGAGTCATGCGATTTCTCCCGTCAGCGTGTTGAGGGTGGTGAAGCTTTCGGTGGTGAAGATGTCATAGACGCTCAGGTCCACGTTCTCCACGGCCGGGCTGGTGCCGTCGGCCAGGCGTCGGGCGAGCATGCCCAGCGCGGCGATCTCGGGGGTGTCGCCGCGCTGGATGAGCAGGTCGGCAGCAGTGATGGCGGCGTCGAACCCGGCCGATCCCGATGCGGCCTCGACGGCACTGAGCAGGCGGCGTCGGTCGGTCGCGGGGGCCTTGTCGAGCCAGTCGCGCACCGGCTCAGAGACCAACGGCCGCAGCGGGGAATGGCTCCAGGCGCCGGGCTTGGTCACTAGCAGCGGCAGCAGTGCCGCGGGCTCGAAGATCGTCTCGGCCTGCACTCCGAAGGCGCGGGGAAAGGACCGCACCGGCGCGGAATGCTCATCGAGGATCTCGACGACGTCGTGGCGGAGCCCGACGGTGAGGGTGCGGCTGTGGAATGAGGATCCGGCCGCGTAGGTGTTGCCGTCGATGAGGACGTTTCCCTTCTTGTCAGCCGTGCGGGACTCATAACGCACCGGGTCAAACCCCACGCCGGGCAGCGCCAGCGACGCAGCGACGTCTTGGGCGAAGAGCTCGCTGATAGGTAGGCCTTTCCGGTAGTGCGTCGTCTCGGCCAAGGCCATGCACCGTGTCATCAGCACGTCGTTGAGCCCCTTGAGAGTGGCCGCTTCTGGCTCGGGAACCATCAGGTTTCGGCGGAGAAACCCGACGGCGTTTTCGACGTTGCCCTTCTCGTTGCCGGAGTATGGATTGCAAAACCGCGACTCCGACCGGTAATGCAGTTTGAACGCGCCGAACAGTTTGGCCTCGACGACTTTGGTGCCGACTCTTCGCCCGATACCGGTGGCGTTGTCAAAGACCAGGTGCCGGGGCGCGGCGCCGATGTGATCGAACACGGTGCGCAGCCCGTGGCAGACGCACTCGGCGGTCTCTCCGCGGTAGGCCTGAACGAAGCGCATGTCCGAGAACGGGAACGTGACGACGAAGATGTGCAGGATCTGGCGGATCCCGCCGATGATGGCCTCGGCCTGGCCGAAGTCGACCTGCGCAGTGCCGGCCGGCCAAACCAGCTCCGTGAAGCCCTCACCGGCCTGACGGTGTTGGTCGTTCCACTTCCTCACGAAGCGTTGCACCGGGGAGTAGCTGCCGCTGTAGTTCTCCTCGTTCATCAAGCGATCAAAGACCCGCTTGGCTGTGTGGCGTTGCTTGCGCGGCCGGCGTTGGTCCTCGCCCAACCACGTCTCAATGGTGTCTTCAAACCCGGTCAAGGCTGACCCGGCTGGCCTCAGAACGGGTGTCGGTGGTTTCGGTGAATAGTTCTGTTGCCCGGTGTATTTCGCCACCGCATCGCGGCTGACTCCCAACCGGCGGGCGATTTCACGGCCCGCA
Source organism: Cryobacterium sp. 10I1 (assembly GCF_035019805.1). Classification (NCBI taxonomy): domain Bacteria; kingdom Bacillati; phylum Actinomycetota; class Actinomycetes; order Micrococcales; family Microbacteriaceae; genus Cryobacterium; species Cryobacterium sp. 10I1. The sequence goes on along the minus strand of NZ_JASJVF010000003.1, from coordinate 11,115 downwards.
ATTCCGTGGGAGTCGAGTGTTCTGATATTTTCTTGCACGGACATGGGTACCGTCATCTGCTTCCTGGTTCCTTCCGGCGCGACCGCTTGGCAGTAGACACGCCTTTAGGAACCTATCGGGGGGTGGCGGGCCCATGTCTCCATCGCTTGGAGAGGGCCACGGCCGCCAGGTGATCTCAATCTCTACGCATCCCCAACCCCATTTCTTGGGCGGGATTTGCTGGCCTGATTTTTAGCGCTCATTTGGCAGGAAACCAGCCGCTAACTTGGCAGGGATCCAGCGCCGAAACGGCCTACAAAGAGTTGATCACACACAGCAGGCGGGACACCGAGGAACGGGAGGTGTGCAGCTCGTGCGCGATGGCCTCCATGGTCAGGTGGTCCTGCACGTAATACGGTTGCGCCGCCGTGAGGGCGTCATCGGTTCGGTCGGACAGGGATGGATCGTTTGTGATGGTCGTAGCTTCTGCTTGCACATGTGTGCACGTGTGTGCACAGGCATTGACCGTTTGTGTGGTGTTGCGCATGCTGTACTGACCCACGAGGTTGCGCGGCATGCGCAGGACCGTGATCCGGTGATTGTCAGCCGCCGCTGCAGACCTAAGGCTGCAGACCCACACACCAGACCTGCCGACCCACACAGAAGTGAGCGAACAGTGACCCCCTCAAACCAGAAGCCCGCCGGGGCATCCGCGCCGGGTATCCGTCCCGGTGCCGTAGCCGCTCAGGCCGCCATCGCCGCTCATCCCCGGGCGAGCGTGCTCATCATCGGTGCCGGAATCAACGGCATCGCGACCTTCCGCGACCTGGCGATGCAGGGCATCGACGTCGCGATCGTCGACAAGGGCGACTACGTCTCCGGCGCCTCGTCGGCCTCCTCCCACATGATCCACGGCGGTGTGCGCTACCTCGAGAACGGGGAATTCCGCCTGGTCAAGGAGTCGGTGGAGGAACGCAACAGCCTGCTGAAGATCGCCCCGCACTACGTCAAGCCCCTCAAGACGACCATTCCGATCTACTCCACCTTCTCCGGGGTGATGTCGGCGCCGATGCGCTTTCTCACTCACCGCCAGGGTGCGGCCCAGGAACGTGGCGCCCTGCTGATCAAGATCGGCATGATGCTCTACGACTCCTTCTCCCGCGACGGCGGCACGGTGCCCCGGCACGAGTTCCTCGGCAGGAAGGCATCGCTCAGACTGCTGCCGCGCCTCAACCCGGGCCTCAAGTACACGGCCACCTACTACGACGCCTCGATGCACGACCCCGAGCGCCTCGCGCTCGACGTGCTGGCCGACGGCCTGGCCGCCGGTGCGCACGCGCGCAGCGCCAACTACATCGAGGCCATCGGCATGGATGCCGCGGGCGTGCGTCTTCGGAACGCGGTCACCGGCGCCGAATTCAGCTTCCAGGCCGACATCGTCGTGAACACGTCCGGGCCCTGGACCGACCTCACAAACACGGCCCTCGGCCAGACCAGCACGTACATGGGCGGCACCAAGGGGTCGCACATCGTGCTCGACAACCGGGAGCTTCTCGCGGCCACGGGTGGCCGCGAAATCTTCTTTGAGCACAAGGACGGCCGCATCGTGTTGATCTTCCCGCTTGCGGGCCGGGTGCTGGTCGGCACCACCGACCTCGAACACGATATGACCCAGCCCGCGCGCTGCACTGAGGCCGAGGTCGACTACTTCTTCGATCTCGTCAAGCACGTTTTCCCGGATGTGGCCGTCGACCGCTCAGAGATCGTCTTCCGGTTCGCCGGTGTGCGTCCGCTGCCGCGGCACGATGACGAGGCGCCGGGGTTCGTCTCCCGCGACTACCGCATCGAGTCCCGTCCGCTCGGTGCCCGACCGGGCACACTTCTCAGCCTCGTCGGCGGCAAGTGGACGACGTTCCGGGCCCTCGCCGAGCACCTGAGCGGTGACATCCTCGCCCTGCTCGGCCGCACCCGGGTCGTGTCGACGGCCGGCATTGCCATCGGCGGCGGTCGCAACTTCCCGTCGACGGATGCCGCGCACCGGGTCTGGATCGCCGCGAACGGCGACGAGGTCGGCGCCTCGAGGGCCGACGAACTGCTGACCCGCTACGGCACCCGCGCGGTCGACGTGATCGACTTCATCACCGCGGAACCGGACGCAGCGCTGGAACACCACGCCGATTACTCCCGTCGCGAGATTGAGTTCCTCGCGGCCACGGAATCTGTGGTGCACCTGACCGACCTCGTGCTGCGACGAACGAGCATGGCCTTCCGTGGTGAGCTCAGCCTGGCGCTGCTCGAAGAACTCGCCGGAGTCCTCGCTCCCGTGCTGGGCTGGGATTCCGCGCGCGGGGCAGCCGAGCTCGACCTCGCCGTCGACGTGCTGCGCGACCGGCATGGTGTCGACCTCACCACGGTCGACGCGGCATCCGCTTCGCGCGCGTAGCCCACGATCTGCACAAACGTGCACGCGTGGATGCACCATTGGCCGCGCTGAGCCGATAGGTTTCTCGAGATTCGTTTTGCAGCCATAACCGGCCCAAACACTGTCTCATCTCCAGCGTCAACAATTCGGCTTCACTGAACAAGGGTGTCAATGTGGACAATCTCGGTATCGTTTTCCTCTCGGAGCTGGTGGGCACGGCCTTGCTGGTCCTCCTTGGTTGTGGGGTGGTGGCCAACGTGGCCTTGGCCAAGAACAAGGGCCTGGGCGGCGGTTTCCTGATGGTGACGGTCGGGTGGGGCCTCGCGGTCTTCTCCGGCGTCATCGTCTCCTACAACTCGGGGGCGCACCTGAACCCCGCCGTGACCCTCGGCCTGGTCGCATCCGGCGCCACTGAATTCGGCTCCGGGGTCCCGGTGAACTTCCTGTCGGTGCTGACCTACATCGGGGCGCAGCTGCTTGGAGCCATCATCGGCGCCGTCTTCTGCTGGCTGGCGTACAAGCAGCACTTCGACCAGGAACCGAACCCGGCGAACAAGCTCGGTGTCTTCTCCACCGGTCCGGCCATCCGTTCGTACGGCTGGAACCTTCTTACCGAGATCATCGGCACGTTCGTGCTGGTGTTCGTGATCATCGCCTTCGGCGGTGGCCGCCAGGGTGTCAACGGCGGGCTTGCCGCGCTCGGCCCGCTCCCGGTCGCCCTGCTCGTCATCGTGATCGGCACCTCCCTCGGCGGGCCGACCGGCTACGCGATCAACCCCGCCCGTGACCTCGGTCCGCGAATCGCGCACTTCATCCTGCCCATCAAGGGCAAGGGTTCCTCGGACTGGTCATACTCGTGGGTCCCCGTTTTCGGCCCCATCATCGGCGGCGTCCTCGCCGGACTCCTGTCCACCGCACTCCTGCCCATCCTGGCCTAACCAGGGAACCAGTGCCGCGGCCTCCGTTGACGGATGCCGCGGCACGTTCGGCTAGCAATTCCCACACCCAACCTGAACCGCACGACTACAAAGGAGTATTCAATGGCCCAGTACATCATTGCGATCGACCAGGGGACGACCAGTTCCCGTGCGATCATCTTCGACAAGGCGGGGTCGATCGTCTCGACCGGCCAGCTCGAGCACGAACAGATCTTCCCCCGCGCCGGCTGGGTCGAGCACGACCCGATGGAGATCTGGAACAACACCCGCGAGGTCATCGGGCAGGCACTGTCCAAGGCGAACCTGACCCGCCACGACATCGACGCCGTCGGCATCACCAACCAGCGCGAGACCGCCGTGGTCTGGGACCGCACCACCGGGCTCCCCGTCTACAACGCGATCGTCTGGCAGGACACCCGCACCCAGCCCATCGTCGACCGCCTCGCCGCCGACGGGGGCGTCGAACGCTTCAAGAAGCAGGTCGGCCTGCCGCTCGCCACGTACTTCTCGGGCACGAAGATCGTCTGGATCCTCGAGAACGTCGAAGGCGCCAGGGCCAAGGCGGATGCCGGCGAGCTGATGTTCGGCACGACGGACTCCTGGGTGCTCTGGAACCTCACCGGCGGCCTCGAGGGCGGCGTGCACGCGACCGACGTCACCAACGCGAGCCGCACGATGTTCATGGACCTCGAAACCCTGCAATGGGACGACGACATCCTCGCCGCCTTCAACGTGCCCCGGTCGATGCTGCCCGAGATCCGCTCCTCCTCCGAGGTCTACGGCATCGCGAGCGAACACAGCCTGCTGCGCGAGACCCCGATTTCGGGCATCCTCGGCGACCAGCAGGCCGCAACGTTCGGCCAGGCCGCGTTCGACCAGGGCGAGGCGAAGAACACCTACGGCACCGGTAACTTCCTGATCTTCAACACCGGCACCGAGATCGTGCACTCCCAGAACGGCCTCCTCACGACCGTGGGCTACAAGCTCGGCGACGGCGAGACGCACTACGCGCTCGAGGGCTCGATCGCCGTCACCGGCGCGCTCGTGCAGTGGCTGCGCGACAACCTCGGCCTTATTGGGTCGGCCTCCGAGATCGAAGCCCTCGCCCTCTCCGTCACGGACAACGGCGGCGCCTACTTCGTTCCCGCGTTCTCCGGCCTGTTCGCGCCTTACTGGCGTGCCGATGCCCGGGGCGCCCTGGTGGGCCTGACTGGCTATGTGAACAAGGGCCACATCGCCAGGGCCGCACTCGAGGCAATCGCGTACCAGTCCCGCGAAGTGCTCGACGCGGTCAACGCCGACTCCGGGGTCCCACTCACCGAGCTCAAGGTCGACGGCGGCGCGGCGGCCAACGACTTGCTGATGCAGTTCCAGGCCGACATCCTCGGCGTGTCCGTGGTGCGCCCGGTGGTCGCCGAGACGACCGCGCTCGGCGCGGCGTATGCGGCCGGCCTCGCGGTCGGCTTCTGGAACGACCTCGACGAACTCCGCGCCAACTGGCAGGAAGACGCCCGCTGGGAGCCGAAGCTCGACGTCGCCGAACGCGACCGGCTGCTCCGCAACTGGAAAAAGGCCATCACCAAGTCCCTCGACTGGGTCGACGAGGACGTCCTCTAGCCCACCCTATTGAGACCTTTCCGGTCGAGAGTGCCCGCCACACCGGCAACTCTCGACCGGAAAAGTCAGTGCGTCCCGTTCCGAATTCAGGAGACTACTTTTCTGTTCAGGTGCCTGGCTTTAGAGTGTTTCGTTGCACCAAGGGAGTTCTGGGTGCCCGATGTCGAGGCTCGGTGGACGTTGGTGGTGGCCGCGCATTGGGATCGGCCTGGGACGCTTTCGGCCAGCTTCGCGCATCGAGTAATAGGGCGCCGGCGGCCTACTTTTCAACGAGCGTCGAATGTACAGGAGTTCACGGCGGCGGGCACTCCGACGATTGAGCCTGAATACCCATTCGTCGACGTAGGCGTGTAGATGCTCGCCACGACCGAACCGTGAGTCGTTTCCATCAGCGCCCCTTGACCAGAGAGAACATGTGGTGGAAGCCCGGGAGTACCTCGTGCGCAGGGAGGCCTGAAGCAGGCATGGGAATGCCGGTGTGGTCGTAGCGACCGGGTGTCGCAGCTGGATACGCAGACCAGCCGTCGGTGATCACATGGCTACCTGGTTCGATGTTGGCTTGGAGGAAAGCAGCGAGACTGACGTGGCTGGCGCCCTGAATTACGGGTCTGCGTTCCACCGCGGCGGCGAGCAGAAGCTTTCTGGTCGATCTACCGCCCCGTATGCCCGGCTCGAAGCCATCAAAGATTGACTCGTCGACCTTAACGTCGCCGCGCGACGGATCGCGCTGGACGAACGAACCGTTACGGACATCTTCCGGTCGTAACCGCCACGTTTCCAACGAGAGTTGGTCGGCCGCCATCCGTTGGTGCTTCCATGGTGCGGACAAACGCAGCCATCGGGCCAGCTCAGCGGGAAGGCCGTGCCCAGATTTTTGGACGCGTTTTCGGCTTATTTCACCTGGAATTCCGGGCACGTACCCGCTCACACTTGATATCGATTCTTCCGCTGGAAGGCAAAAAAGCAATCGACCGAAAGTGAGAAACCACCAGGACCATCACACCTGCACCGTGGCGAGCGTTCCGGATCAGTCACCTGTGATTGAGAACCTCAGCATCGAACGAAGTCACGATACTGCCTGTGCTCTGCTAACCAGCATTCCTTGTGGCGACTTCGACACCATCAGTCTCAAGTGCGTCCAGCACACAAGGATCAACGTCCTCATCAGGAAGCCCTACTCGGGCATCCTCGGCCACCTCGCCGAAAGCTATGCCCCCGTTTCCGACCATCGTCTCCGTACTCCGGGCGTCGATGGTCGGCCCGCTGATGGTGCTGCCTGTGCGGTCCAGCCGGAGCCCGGGGCGCGCGGATCTGGCGTTTCGGCCTGGCCTAGTTGGGAACGTCCGGTTCGGCCGCAGCATCGTGCACGTCTTCTACGTACTGGTACGCGATCGGCTCTTCGGTCACATGCCCCAGTTTGAATACCCGGCGGACAATGGCGCCTTCCTCATCCACCTCGAGGGTGACTGTCTGTTGGTAGCCGCCGTCGACGTAGGCCAGTTCTCGTTCCGTGCCGGACGCGATCGGGTTGGCACCATAGAAGATGGCGCGGTAGGTGGACTTCTCGTTCATTGTCTTCCCGTCTGTATCGGTCCGGTCTTGCCGTTCGGGTTGCCCCGCCACGGTCGTCGGCTCGCTGCAGACAGACCAGGACACACCGACATTTTTGCACGGGCACCGCAAGAAAACGCCGAATGAAGCCGAATGACCCCACAACCGCTAGAGCCAAAGCCAGTTGTCTTTTGGACATCTGGTCGCTCTTCCAACACCCGATCACCAATTCGGAGCAGACTCATGGCATGGACTACCTCATTACGCCGAACTGTCCCAAGTGCGACGAGCCTATGCTGGCAGTCGACGATAACTGGTGGTGTGTAGATTGCCCCAAGGCTGTGCGTCCCGACGAATGACTCTTCGGGTGACCAGTAGGACTCAGGTTCCGGACCCGGCGCAGGTGGCGGATTTCCGCCACCTCGAATGTCTTCTACCATGATGTCGCCGCGCACTCCCATAATCGGCGCGATAGCCCTTGTCCTCATCCCTTGCGCGTGAAGCTCGGCAACGAGTTTCTGCAGTGTGTCCCGTTCTAGCCGCATCGGGGGATCCCTACGTCAAGGTGAATGGGGCCAGGGTGAGTTAGGCGGCTAGTTTTGGCTCGTCTTCTTGTGCTTCGGCTGGCTTGTTGATCCAGGCCGCGTTGGGGGTGGCGAGGATTTTGGGATCGACGCTGGTACTGAAGCGTTCCGAGCCCGGGCTTGGGCCAGGGTCGCGGACCTCTTGGCGGCTTTGCCGGTTGCGAGCCCGTAGTGGACGTCGGCGGGCGTGTTCAGGCCGATGCCGGTGTGGCGGTGGGTGTGGTTGTAACCCTCGACGAAGGTGTCTATGAAACGTCTCGCGTCGCCGCCCTGCGTGTCAGGGTGAGTTGAGGCCAGTAGCTCAGAGCAAGTCCGCTGTGTGACGTAGGGCGAGAATCAGGAAGTTTCGATCATGTCCAGCCCGTCTTCGATCGTCGTGCGCGACGATAGTGCGATGAGTAAAGAACAGCAGTCTCGGCCCGCGTGCGGGTGGTCCGACAGCCAGGCGGTCGTTCAGGCCCGTGCAGAAGCTTGATCATTTGGCCGCGTATGAGGACGCGATGACTCGGAACGGGGGCGGGGCGTATCTGCGGGAGCAGGGCATCTATTCCTCGCAGATCAACGAGTGGCGCAAGCTCCGCGACGCGGGCGTGCTGCAGGGCAAAAAGGCGGGGGAGAGGATCGGCCGGCTCACGCCCGAGCAGGCCGAGATCGCCCGGCTTCGCCGGCAGCTCGATGTGACCGAACGGCGTCTGGCCACGACCGGGGTGGCGTTGGAGATCATGTCAAAAATGCACGAGCTACTCGAAAATTTGTCGAAGAGCTCGCGGGACGAAACACCGCAGACGAAACCGTGATGACCACCTACCGTGCCCTGACCCGCCGGGGAGTGTCCACCCGGACCGCCGCGGTCCTGGCGGGGTTGCCGCGGTCGACGGCGACCCGGGCGCCGCGCACCCTGGCCCGCGGTCCGGCGTTGGTGCCGGCGAACAAGCTCGGTGTCCTCGAGCGGGGCCGGATCCTGGCGGTGGTGAATTCGCCCCGGTTCGTGGACTTGCCGCCGATCCAGATCACCCACGGTCCGGCCTGCTAACCAACGACCTGCGTCCACGGCGCCTCGCATTGCACCTCACCCAGACCGCAGTAGCACTCGAGCTGAGCGCCTGGCCCAAAGCCATCTCGCGGATTGAACGCGGCGCCACCCAAGATCGAGTCCTTTCTGAGCGCTACCGCACATGGCTCAGCGAACAACCGAAAGTCAGCGCTTGACAACAATAGGAGCATCAAATTCCGGACTCACGCTACCAACAAGCGCTACTCGCCAAGATGGCACGAATACAGGTGAGGGCTTTCACATGAGTGTGGAGGTGCAGTCCCGAGAGCCTTTTTCCGGAGTGGTCTGAGAAAATTACTACTAGATAGTTTCACTGTCGGATAGTTATACTCTCCGTATGCGAATGGCTGAGTTCAGCACCACCAGCGGCATCCCGGTGGCGACCATCAAGTACTACCTACGCGAAAAACTGCTGCCTGCGGGCGAGAGTGAGACGGCTAACCAGGCCAGCTACGGGGCCGTTCACCTGGATCGTCTGCGTCTCATCCGCGCGCTCATCGACGTCGGCGGGCTCAGCGTGGCATCCGCCCGCAGCGTGCTCGAAGCCATTGACTCGGATGCCTCGCTGCCCGAAGCCTTCAAGGTGGCGCAGCGCTCTGTGTCGGCGGCCATCGAGCCGGGTGACCTTGACCCGGCGGATCTCGCCAGCATCGACGCGCTGCTCGAGGGCTGGCACGTCTCACCGGAGAACCCCGGGCGTCTCGCCGCAGCACGAGTGCTCTCCGCCTTCCGCGGAGTCGGGCAGGCGGATGAGCGGGGCTGGTACGCCCGCTACGCCGAGGCCGCCCTACTCATCGCCACCGCCGACCTCGATGAGATCCAGTCGCGACCCGACCGCGCAGCCAAGGCCGAAACCGTCGTTGTGGGCACCGTACTCGGCGATGCCCTGATCTCCGGGCTGCGCCGTGCGGCCCAGGAGCACGTCACATCCCAGCGATATTCCTGAAGAAGAAATGACCACCATGACCCGCACGCTCAACGCGTCCCCCGCCTCCGTCCTCACTCGCTTCGGTGGGCACCGACCACTGCTCTGGCTCGCCCTCGCCATGGTCGCCCTCTCCGTGATTGCCCTCGTCGGGCTGGTAGTTGACCCCCGTACGATCACGGGGATGCCGCTCTGGGAGAAGCCACTCAAGTTCTCCCTCTCAATACTGATTTACAGCGTCACGCTGTCCTGGCTGCTCGGCCAGCTTCCGCGTCGCCGCCGACTCGCTTGGTGGGCCGGCACGGTGACCGCTGCCTTCCTCGCCGTGGAGATAATGGCCATCGACGGGGCCGCTGTCGCCGACACAACGAGCCACTTCAACGTGTCGACACCGTTCTCGACGGCAATCTGGGGCACGATGGCGGTGTCGATCGTGATCGTCTGGGCCGCAACCATCCTCGTGGCCGTATTGCTGTTTCGCGCCGATCTTGGTGACCCCGCTCGCAGCTTCGCCATCCGGTCCGGCCTCATCGTCGCGGTGATCGGCATGGGGCTCGCGTTCTTGATGACGAGCCCAACCGCCGCCCAACTGTCACACTTCCAGGGGATTGCTGGCGCCCACACTGTGGGCCTCCCCGATGGGGGCCTCGGTCTGCCGCTGCTCGGTTGGAGCACTGTTGCGGGCGACCTGCGTATCCCGCACTTTGTCGGGATGCACGCCATGCAGGTGATCCCCGTCGCAGCGCTGCTCCTCGAGCTGGGCTCTCGCCGCGTCTTGGCCCTGTGCGATTCCGCCACCAGGCTCGGCATTCTCGTGGTGATCGCGGCGCTCTATCTCGGTGTCATCGCGGTGCTCACAGTTCAGGCGCTGTCCGGCGAATCGATCGTGCATCCGGATACCGCCATCGCGACAGTCTCGACCGCGCTGTTCCTCGCCGCTGCGGCGGCCTGCGCGGTAATCGTGGTGCGCAGAAAACACCTCACAACCGGCACGGAGGGCAGCTAGGTGACTACCTCGGACGCTGGGCTGTAATATCCGAAACGAGGAACGCCAGACTTATCCTCACTACGGAGTTTCGGTAATAGTAGAACGAAAACGTTCGAGAAGGGCAGCAGGATTATTAGGCGAGTTGCGGTTTTCGGCCGATGCTTGCTTGGTTGAGATGGCCGTAGATGGTTCCTCTTACTGACGCGCTCGTGAGCGCCTCGATTCAGATGACACGGGGCGAGCACGGGAGCGGCGAGTCCGTGTCGGCACGAGAGCCGAAAAGTTAACAGTGAAGTCCGTTATCTGTTTTCACACTAAAGGTCAGCCTTGGGCTGGTCAGCCGCAACGACCGTTGTCTTCTGGTCGTGCCTGATCCCGGCACCTCTTGAGGAACGCGATCTCGGCAGTGTTTTCTGCGAGGCTGATCGCTGCGTCGTAAGCGTCGCGGGATGCCATGGGCCGACCCAGCCGACGCAACAGGTGCGCGCGAGCGGCGTGGTGGGCGTGGTATCCCGAGAGCGCCGATTTGATTTCGTCGATGAGCGCGCGTCCCACCTCTGCGCTGTCACGCTCGCCCGGTTGAGCCGCACAATCGGCGAGCCGTCGAGCCTGACGCGACCACCTGCGTCCAGTCCGTCGCGTCGCCGTCGGTGTGCACGGCGTTGATCGCCGCGAGAAGCTGGTACCGGCCAGGCGCGTCCTTGGAGGCCAATCGCTCACGGACGAGCGCGTGTCCTTCGGATATCTGATCCACATCCCACAAGTTCACCCAACGGGATCAGCTCACCCGCCGATGACACCCTTGCCGGACGGCGCGCGTCGGTGAGCAGCAGCATCCCGAGCATCCCGGTCACCTCACCGTCATCGGGCAGCAGGCCGTGCAGCAACCGACTGGGGCTACTCGCCACACTTCTGCAACGTCATCGCATGAATACCAAAATCTTTGGTAATGTGCTCGATCGTCACGCCAGGCTCACGGCTGGCGAGTCGCCCTATCGGGTAGCGCTGTTCTGACGATCCGGTAGCGCGATTCCGGGGACAAGGTAGCGCTCGACGC